>DBFOIV010000001.1:0-2697 GCA_048489175.1 Collinsella sp.
GTCGGCGGGGCCATTGTGGCTCTTGACAGCGGATTGGGTCATATGAGCGAAAGCCCGCCAGAGCGAGCAAGGTGCCTTGAAACAAGGCGGCATTGACCTTCTGGTCATGCCGCCGAAGTTGAAAGGCAGATTGCCGCTCTGGCGGGCTTGCAGCGTCGACTGGTTACGCGGTTTGGTAAAACCGCGTAACTAACAAACCTGGGTTTTGCCGATCATGATGTTGAGGATCTCGACGTCGGTGTCCTTCATACCCACACGGCCTACGTAGCCCATGCTAGCGATTGTCTGCTCAACGGTATCTTGGATCAGGCCCTCGCCGGCGCGGAAGCCGCGACCCTGCATGGCCATATCATGGCCCAGAATCGCCGCATCGACGGCAGCCGAGATCTTGGCGGCACAGCTCGCCTTGGCGCCGTCGCACACGATGCCGCCCACGTTACCGAGCGTATTCGAGACCGTCGCGCCAATCTGCTCGCGCGTGCCACCGCACAGCCAGGTAATCGCAGCGCCGGCGCCGCACGCGGCGCAAATAGCACCGCAAAACGCCGAGAGCGCACCAATATAGCTCTTGATATGCACGGCGATCAGATCGGACAGCATCACGGCGCGCACCAGGCGCTCGTGGTCGCAACGCAGGTACTCGGCATACTCCATGACGGGCAATGCGCAGGTAATGCCCTGATTGCCCGAGCCGCACACAATGGCGACCGGCAGCGCGCAGCCGTTCATGCGGGCGTCGGACCCGGCGGCCGCACGGGCACGGGCACGGCAGGCGACGTCATCGGCACGAGCACCCAGCAGCGTACGACCCACCTCGGCGCCCCAAGCGTGCGCAAGGCCCTCGGCACTGATCGCGCCATTCAGCTCAATCTGACGCTCAACGGCAGCGCGGGCGTCCTCAATGTCGCCGTCCTCGATAAAGTCAATGATGGACTCAATCGACATGGGCGTGTCGGCCTTATCCGCCGCACGCTCGGCCACCACGCGCTCGGCGCAGGCGGCACACTCCCCCGCCGACTTGCCGCACACCGGAATACCGTCGAGCGTATGGCACGTGACATTGGTGTGGTGATCGGTAATCTCGACGACCGCGGTATGGCCCCCGGCCGTCGCAGTCACCTTGATGTAGAGGTTGGGCACGCCCTCGACAAGCGACACATCGCAGTAGTCGGCGTCGGCGAGGAGCTCGACCACGCGTGCACGGTCTTCATCGTTAACGCTCTCGAGCACCTCGAGCGCGCTCTTGGCGTCGCCGCCCACGGCACCCAGCACGGCCGCGGCCTCAATACCGTGCATACCACCCGAGTTGGGCACGGTCACGCTCTTGACGTTCTTGATGATGTTGCCCGAGCAGGCAACATCCATATGATCGGGTTCGCAACCAAGCGTCTGGCTCGCCAACGCCGCTGCATAGGCAACGGCAATGGGCTCGGTGCAGCCGAGTGCACAGACAAGCTCGCGGTTCAAAACATCGCAAAACGCGGCATCGCGAAGAGAATCGGCAGGCATAGGTATCTCCTACTTGTATAACGGACAGGGCTCTCGAAAATAATTAGCTCTTTTATTTGATAACAATGCATCAAAAACCGCAACCCAAGTTCCGGCGGACGGCGTTCAAGCGCAAACTGACGGCATTAATACATGAAAAGCTAGTCTTGTTGCATGCTAAAGCGTTTGACCAAAAAACGCCCGAGCGTTTCCACAAAAGTCGCGCTATCATGCAGTCGAACGCGGTAAAACCTTTAGCAATTCCGCCGCACGGACCAGAGAGGAACCACTCATGAAGATTGGTATCGGTAACGACCACGCCGCCGTCGAGCTCAAGAACATCATCTCCGAGCACCTGAAGGAGCGCGGCTGCGAGGTCGTGAACTTTGGCACCGACACCTCCGAGAGCTTCGATTACCCCATCGCCGGCTACAAGGTGGGTAAGGCCGTGGCCAACGGTGACGTCGACCTGGGTATCCTGATCTGCGGTACCGGCGTCGGCATCAGCCTGGCCGCCAACAAGGTCGAAGGTGTTCGCGCCGTCGTATGCTCCGAGCCCTTCAGCGCCAAGCTCTCCCGCATGCACAACAACACCAACGTGCTCGCCTTTGGCGCCCGCGTCGTGGGCTCCGAGCTCGCCAAGATGATTGTCGACGAGTGGCTCGACGCCGAGTTTGAGGGTGGTCGTCACGAGCGTCGCGTTAACCTCCTCAACGAGATCGATCGCACGCGCGGCCTTAAGATCGTCGACGAAGCCTAAACTATTCAGTGCCACAAGCTAACAGCAGGGGCCCGCTCGGAACACATATCCGAGCGGGCCCCTGCATAGATTTTGGAATAAAAGGGCGCCGCGGATGGAGTTCCGCGGCGCCCAAGCCACACGCTAACAGCTTTAAGGAGTCAAAGCTGGTTTAGCCAAAGAAGCGCTTGATCTCGATCTCGGCATTCTCCAGGCAGTCGGAGCCGTGGATCACGTTGGCGTTGACATCGACGGCAAAGTCGCCGCGGATGGTACCAGGAGCAGCCTCAAGCGGGTTGGTAGCGCCCATGAGGGTGCGCATCTTAGCAACAGCGGAGAGACCGGAAACGACCATCTTGACGACCGGACCGCTCGTCATAAAGTCGCAGAGACCGCCAAAGAAGGGCTTGTCGGCCAGATGGGCGTAGTGCTCCTCGACGGTAGCGCGCTCGAGCGTGGTCATCTCCATG
>DBFOIV010000002.1:0-6594 GCA_048489175.1 Collinsella sp.
TAGAGGTCGATGTCGGCGTAGTACATGGTCTTGCAACGCGGCAGCGGCACGTAGGCGTAGATGTTGTCCACATAGAACGTGTGCGGCGGCATGGGAAGGTTGGACTCGCGCAGCACATCCGTGCGATAGCACAGGCTGTGCATGAGTAGGTTCTGGTCCAGGCGGAAATGACCGATCTGATCCCAGGAAAAGATCTTCTTGCGCGGCAGGGCAAATTTGTAGCCAATAGCGGTATGCGTGCCCTCGTAAACCTTCTCGTACACGTAGTTCGAGATAAACAGGTCAACGCGCTGATCGCGCTCTTCAAAGCCACGCAGAATCGACAGCATGGTCGAAAGAGCCGCAGCGTCGAGCCAGTCATCCGAGTCGACAACCTTGTAGTAGGTGCCCTGTGCTTCGCGCAGACCCGAAAGGACGGCAATACCGTGGCCACCGTTCTCCTGGTGTACCGCGCGAATGATACCGGGATAACGTGCCTCCCACTCATCGGCCTTATCGGCCGTCTCGTCCTTGGAGCCGTCGTCCACCACGATAATCTCGATATCGGTGGCGTAATTGCTCCCCTCCAAGATGGAGGTGATGCAATGGTCCATGTCCTTGGCGGCGTTATACGAGGGAATACCGAATGTTATGACTTTATGCATGGCAGGCGATAATCTCATCCGAAAGATCGAGGGCGGAATTGGTCACGGCGTCCATATCGTAGTAACGATACTCGGCCAGACGACCCACCGGGTGGAAGTTCGTCAGGTTCTGGACGCGCTCAAGATAGCGCTCATAGAGCTCACGGTTCTCGGGCTCAAGAATGGCGTAGTACGGCGTCTCGCCCGAGCCGGGCGTATAGGCCTTGGAGTACTCCTTCATGATGGTGGTCTTGCCGGGCAGGATCTGACCGGTCATGTTCTTGAACTCGGTGATGCGCGTGTAGTCCTCGCTCGTGGTGTAGTTGACGGTGCCCACGGGCTGGAACTGGTCCATATCGAGCGTCTCGAACTTCATGTCGAGCGTGCGGTACGGTAGCGCGCCCAGATCGAGGTTGAACAGCTCGTCGAGTGGACCGGTGTAGACGATCTCGCCACCATAGACCTTGTCGTCGATCTTGACGGTGGTCTCGTCGATCTCAAAGAGATCGCGGGCGTCCACGTCGCAGAACACGTCGATCAGGTCGTGGTCGAGCATGTGCTCAAAGAGCGCCGTGTAGCCCTCCTGCGGCATGCCCTGGAAGGGAGCTTGCGGGAAGTAGCGGTCATCATCGCCCACAAAGACGGGAACGCGGCCGGTGATCGAGGGGTCGATCTGATCGGGCGTCTGGCCCCACTGCTTCATGGTGTAATGCAAAAAGACGTTCTCGTAGACGTAATCGGCGACCTCGGCCAAGTCGGGGTCGTTTTTCTTACGCAGCTCCATAATGGGCACCTTGACATCCTTGCCAAAGGTCTCCACGAGCTTCTGATACAGCTCCTCGCCGCGCTCGTCACCAAAGGCGAGCTTGAGACTCGCATGGTTGAAGGGCACGGGCATAAGGGTACCGTTGATGTTGGCGAGCACCTTGTGCTGATAATCCGTCCACTTGGTAAAGCGCGACAGGAAATTGTGAACGCGCTCGTTAAAGGTGTGATAGATATGCGGACCGTACTCGTGGATCAGGATTCCGGCCTCGTCAGTGCAGTCATAGGCATTGCCCGCAATGTGGCTACGGCGCTCCAAAACGGCAACACGATAGCCGATGGTCTCGGCAAGACGGCGGGCGCAAACGGCACCGGCATATCCAGCACCGACGACAATCATGTCGTACGCGCCGGCGTTAAAGCCTTCAGGCAGGCCTGAGGTAATCTGCATCGATACTCCTTGTCAAAAGCCACGGGCTCGTTAGCTGGGCTTTTCTCGAACATTCTTCGAGACATATTTATCAGAGCGATTATAGCGCTAATGCGTCCTATAATGAGCTTGCCACACAAGGAAAGCTCAAGCACCGCGGCGAACATAATTGAAAGGTAAACCCGCTAGCAGCGGGTTTATTCGTGAACAGCCGGGCGCCTGGAGCTTAGCGAAACGCTTGTAAGGAGTAACATGAGCGATTTCCTAAACCGTATGAAGTCTGCCGCCAAGGCCGACCTTAAGACGATCGTCCTGCCCGAGGGCGAGGATCCGCGCACTATCGTCGCGGCCACCAAAATCATCGAGGAGGGCCTGGCAAAGATCGTCATCCTGGGCAACCCCGACGAGATCAACGTTCCCGGCGCTACCGTCATCGACCCGCGCAATGCCGAGAAGCACGAGGAGTACGCGCAGAAGTTTGCCGAGCTCCGCGCCAAGAAGGGCGTTACCATCGAGCAGGCTCGCGCCCAGGTGATGGACGCCACCTACTTTGGCACCATGATGGTCAAGATGGGCGATGCCGACGGCCTGGTCTCCGGCGCCTGCCACTCCACCGCCGACACCCTGCGCCCCGCGCTTCAGATCCTCAAGACCGCCCCGGGCACCAAGCTGGTCTCGGCCTTCTTCGTGATGTGCACCGACACCCCGCAGTTCGGCACTGACGGCACGCTGATCTTCGCCGACTGCGGCCTCAACATCAACCCGTCCTCCGACGAGCTCTCCGAGATCGCCATCGCCTCCGCTCACTCCTGGTCCACCTTCATGGGCAACGTTGAGCCGCACGTGGCCATGCTCTCCTACTCCACCATGGGCTCCGCTGGCGGCGAGGTCGCCAAGAAGGTCCAGGAGGCTGTGAAGTTCTGCAAGGAGAAGGCTCCCGAGCTCGCCATCGACGGCGACCTGCAGCTCGATGCCGCTATTGTCCCCACCGTCGCCCAGCTCAAGGCTCCCGGCTCCTCCGTTGCCGGCAAGGCCAACGTGCTCGTGTTCCCCGACCTCGAGGCCGGCAACATCGGCTACAAGCTGGTCCAGCGCTTCGCCGGCGCCGACGCCTACGGCCCCATCCTGCAGGGCATCGCCAAGCCGGTCAACGACCTTTCGCGCGGCTGCTCTGCCGACGACATCGTGGGTGTCGTGGCCATCACCGCCGTCCAGGCTCAGATGGCTGAGTAGCGGACATATCCCCGCCGAAGGCAGCGCAGGTTAACCCCTGAAAACGTCCTCGACCAATGAAACGCCCCCGTTCTGCTCCTTCGGAGCTACGAACGGGGGCGTTTCTGGTCTGCGGAGTGTTTTCAGGGGTTAACCTGCGCTGCCTTCTACCGTCACGTGGCATTCAGGGCATCTGGGGTGGACGGCGGCTTGGCTACGAGCTGGGGCTGAGGATCTGAATGGTCGGGTTCCGTTGCTGGAAGTGCAGGCGTTGCCGGCGATGGTCACTTTGGGACTGGAATTTCCGCCTGCTAGCAAAAAGGCCTCCGGAGCCGTTGCTCTGGAGGCCTTTCGTTTACTTGCAAATGCGCGCGTTAGTTGTTCTTGGTCAGGCGCTCGACGTCGTGGGCGATCATGTATTCCTCGTCGGTGGGGATGACCATAACCGTGACGGAAGAGCCGGCGGCGCTGATGACCTGTGGGCCGTTGCCCACGGCCTCGCGGTTCTTGTTGTTGTCGATGCGCACGCCCAGCCACTCAAAGCAGTCGCAGAAGGCCTTGCGGATCGACCAGTCGTTCTCGCCGATGCCGGCGGTAAAGGTAATGGTGTCCACGCCCGCCATGGAAGCGATCATGGAACCGGCCTGCTGCATGGCCTTATAGGCGAACATATCGAAGGCGAGCAGGCAGCGCTCGTCGCCCTCGGAGGCGCGCGTGCGGATGTCGCGGGCGTCGTTGGAGATGCCCGAGATGGCAAGCAGACCAGACTGCTTGTTCATCATGTCATCGACTTCCTGGTAGCTGTAGCCGCCCTCGCGCTGCAGGTAGCACACGGTGGCCGGGTCGATGGAACCACAACGGGTGCCCATCATCAGGCCATCGAGCGGCGTGAGACCCATCGTGGTGTCGCGGCACACGCCGTCCTCGATAGCAGCGAGCGAAGCACCGTTGCCCAGATGGCACGAAAGCAGGCGGTGGCAGCGCGAACCCAGGATCTCCTTGGCCATCATCCACTCATAGCGGTGGCTCGTGCCGTGGGCGCCGTACTTGCGCACGTGGTACTTGTCGCAAACGTCCTTGGGCAGCGCGTAGGTGTAGGCAACCTC
Source organism: Collinsella sp. (assembly GCA_048489175.1). Classification (GTDB taxonomy): domain Bacteria; phylum Actinomycetota; class Coriobacteriia; order Coriobacteriales; family Coriobacteriaceae; genus Collinsella. The sequence goes on from DBFOIV010000002.1 coordinate 4,137, forward strand.
GGGCATGGTCATGTGGAACGAGGTGTCGAAGACCGCCACGTTGGGCAGCTCCGGATACTTCTCACGGCAATACTCAATCGCTGCGGCCTCGCCGTAGTTGTGCAGCGGAGCAAGCGGTGCCACCTCAAGAATCTTGGCCATAACCTCGTCGTCGACAACCGCGGAATCATCGAAGTGCCAGCCGCCCTGAACGATACGATGCCCAATGCCATCAATCGTAAAGTCGGTCTTCTCGAGCTCCTCGAGCACGCGAGCGATAGCAGAGCGATGATCGGGGAAAGGGACCTCCTCGGTCTGCTTAGCGCCACCGTTCTCGGAGTGGCCAAAGATGCCCATGTCCGATCCGATACGCTCGCAGTTGCCCTTGGCGAAAACCTCGCGGGTATCGGTATCCAAAAGCTGATATTTGAGGCTTGAGCTGCCGGCGTTGACAACAAGTACGTTCATGAGACTCCTTCGCAGTGCAATACGGTCGACGCAGGCCCCTTAAGGCGGCCGCATTTTAATAAGAAGTTATCATATCTTGATAAATAGATATCAGCATATCGCCCAACGAGCGCAAAAGAGGGGCCGAACGGCGCTCGGTCGTCCAGCCCCTCCCCTCTTGCAATTACTTGCCGTTGACGATGCGCTCGACGTCGGAAGCGATCATGAACTCCTCGTCCGTAGGGATGACGAAAATCTTGACCTTGGAATCCTTGGCGGACAGGCACCAAGCGCCGTCGCCACGCAGGGCATTACGGGCGTGATCCATCTTGACGCCCATAAAGGCCAGACGATCGGCCACGCCAGCGCGAACGGCCGGAGCGTGCTCGCCGATGCCGGCGGTAAAGACCAGGGTGTCCATGCCGCACATGGAGGTGGCCATCTCGGCGGCCTTAGCGGCAATCTTGTAGACGAACATATCGAAGGCGAGCTGAGCCTCGGGGTCACCAGCAGCGGCGAGCTCCTCAACGTTGCGGCAGTCGTTGGTCTTGCCACCGGTCACAGCCAAAAGGCCAGACTTCTTGTTCATCATCTCGTCGACCTCGTCGAAGGTGTAGCCACCCTCGCGCTGCAGGTAGCACACGGTAGCCGGGTCGATGGAGCCGCAGCGGGTGCCCATCATGACGCCGTCGAGCGGCGTCAAGCCCATGGTGGTGTCCATGCACTTGCCGTCCTCGATGGCGCACAGGGAAGCGCCGGAGCCGATATGGCACACGACGACCTTGCGGGCCTCGCCGTTGGTCATCTCTGCGACCTTCTTGGAGATGTAGCGATAGCTGGTGCCGTGGGCGCCGTACTTACGGATGTGCAGCTTGTCGCAAACATCCTTGGGAAGGGCGTAGGTCTTGGCGACCTCGGGCATGTTGAAGTGGAAAGCGGTGTCGTAGACCGTGACGTTGGGCAGATCGGGATACTGCTCCAGGCAGTACTCGATAACGTTGGCCTCGGGGTTGTTGTGCAGCGGCGCCAGCGGGGCGACCTCGCGAATCTTGGCGAGGACGTCCTCGTCGACGAGGGAGGAATCACCAAAGTACCAACCGCCCTGAACGATACGGTGGCCGATGCCCTCGATCTTGACGCCGTTGGCCTCAAGGTCCTTCAGGACGACCTCGATGGCGACCTTGTGGTCGGGGAACTCGATGTTCTCGGTCACCTTCTTGGAGCCATTGGCAGCATGGGTGAAGGTACCACCGGTAAAGCAGACGCGCTCGCAGGAGCCCTTTGCGGACACCTTATGGGACTTGGTGTCGATGACCTGATACTTAAGGGTCGAAGATCCCGCGTTGACGACCAGAACGTTCATGTGTCTCCCTACTAACAGGCGGTGTGGCGCCGCCAGGTTACATACGCTTCAATAATAAACCCAAACGCCCTCGCGCTCGGGTTTATTGCGTTGATATATAAGCTATCGGTGCCTAAATACTCATGGCCTTTGACTTGTAAGACGAAATAGCGCGGGGATATACACCAGGGAAGAAATCCCGAGCGCAACAAGCAATACGACTCGAATGCCCGCAATGCTGCTCAACGCAGCATTGAACAGATAGAAAAGGATGGCACCCACCGCCACCATCTGGCTTTGGACCGAAATCAGTGAACAGCGCATCGAAGAATCGACAGCATTTTGAAAAATTGAGTATTTAATTGGAGCAAATAACGAGTACGCGACCGTCTGCAGTACATAGAACACGGGCAGCAAATAGACCGGAGTAAAGGGAATCAAAAACAGAGCAGCCAGGGAAAGGCGCACGATGCCGCAAATACGCGCAAAACGGCCCTTGTCGACATGAGCAATCACACTGGGCACAATAAGCCCCATGGAGGCCGAGGCAAGAAGCTGGACCGCAATGATCACACCCGAAGCGACGGCATTCATTCCGCGACCCGCAAGCAACAGTGAGAAAAAGTCTTCCAGGGCGACAAAAGCAAATGCCTGAGAGCAGTCCATGATGAACGCTGAACGAAGAATGCC
>DBFOIV010000003.1:0-28010 GCA_048489175.1 Collinsella sp.
AATTGATGCCGACGAGTGCATCGCTTGTGGCGTTTGCGTCGACTCCTGCCCCGCTGGCGTTCTGGAGCTCCAGGACGTCGCTACCGTCGCTGACGAGGACTCCTGCGTCGCCTGTGGCGCTTGCCAGGACGCTTGCCCCGCCGGCGCGATCACCGAGATCGTCGAGGAGTAACAACTCCCCCACTTGCACACTCACAAGTACACCGTGCACAAAAAGGAGGCCTCCGCATCGCCGCGGAGGCCTCCTTTTGCATATGTGGGCAGCTAATTGGGGACGGTGTCGGGCTAGGACAAATCATCCTCGTAGGGCATTAAATCGGCTAGGTAGCCTTTCTCTTTGAGCATGGCCTCGATCTCGTCGAGGGTTTGCTCATCCTCCGCGGCGATGCGATGGAAGTGGTAGCCGCTGGTCACCGTTAGCAGCGGAAAGCTCTTGCCGCTCTCGATATCGCGCAGATAGCGCTCGACATCGCGGCGATTGCGGATGTCCAGATCAGCCGTGATCTTACCGTATACGCGGTGATTGACGATCACATTGAGCACGGAGCCGCCGGCGTCGACGATACTCGTGAGCTCATCGCCCGCCTGCTCCACGCTGTGGCGAACCTTGACCAAGCGCGTGGGCACAGCGGGGCTGCTGGGGGCCTCCTGCAGCACATAACCACGGTTGGTCGCCACGATATCGTGCCCGTCGGCGCGCAGCAGAGCGATGTCTTGCACGACAATCTGGCGGCTCACACCCACCTCGCGGGCAAGTGCGCTGCCCGAAACGGGTCCCTTGGCTCCCTCGAGCACGGCCATGATGGCACGGCGACGCTCGCGGGCGTCCATTATTTACCGTCCAACAGACGCAGGTGCTTGAGCGAGAGGTCGAGAATCGGCGCAGAGTGAGTCAGCGCCCCCGAGCTAATAAAGTCAACGCCCAGGTCGGCGAGCGCGCGGATATTGCTGGCGTCCACGTTGCCCGAGCACTCGGTCTTGGCGCGGCCGGCGATAAGCTCAATCGCGGCAGCCATATCGTCGTGGGTCATGTTGTCGAACATGATGATGTCGGCGCCGGCCTCCACAGCCTCGCGCACCATGTCCAGGTTCTCGCACTCAATCTCGACCGTCGTGGTAAACGACGCATGGGCGCGCGCCATCTCGATCGCGCGCGCCACGCCACCGGCGGCATCGATGTGGTTGTCCTTGAGCATGACGGCCGTCGACAGGTTGTAGCGGTGGTTGCTGCCGCCGCCGATCTCGACCGCCGCCTTCTCAAACACGCGCATACCCGGCGTGGTCTTGCGCGTGTCGACGAGCACAGTCTTGGTGCCCTCGAGCGCTGCAGCCATCTGGTGCGTATAGGTAGCGATGCCGCTCATGCGCTGCAGGTAGTTGAGCGCCACACGCTCGCCCGAAAGCAGCACGCGCGCGTCGCCGCGCACCTGACCCACATGGTCGCCGGCGTGCACCTCGTCGCCATCGGCAACGTCGAGCAGCACCGAGCTCTGCGGATCCAGCAACTCAAAGGTGCGGGCAAACACATCCAAGCCGGCGATGATGCCGTCGGCCTTGGCGATAAGCTCCACCGTGGCGGGGCGCGCCGTGGGACACACGCTCGCCGTGCTCACGTCCTCGAACGTGATGTCCTCGCGCAGGGCCTGCAGAATCAGATCATCGGCGACGAGCTTCATGGTAATGGGATTCATGGTCTACTCCTCCACGGCCTGCGTGCCGGCAGCACGGGCCAAATCATCAATTGCCAGGGTGTCGGCGCTCAGAGCGCGATGACGGCCATCGAGCGCGGGATCGCCCGCCTGCTCCACGGCCAGCGACTCGCCGGTACGCATGCACCACGCGGCGCGACGACCCCAGACCAGCGCCTCGAGCAGGCTGTTTGATGCAAGGCGATTCTTGCCGTGAACGCCATTGCAAGCCGTCTCGCCCGCGGCGTAGAGCTCTGGCATCGAAGTGCGGCCGTCCTTATCGACCCATACGCCGCCCATAAAGTAGTGCTGCGTGGGCGTAACGGGAATGGGCTCGTCCAAGATGTCGCGACCGTCCTCCAGGCAGCGCGCGCGAATGTTGGCAAAGTGCCCGGTCACCACATCGCGCTCGACGGGGGCAAAACTCAGCCACTCGTGCTCGGCACCGTCCTGCTTCATCTGCTCGCGAATAGCGGCGGCGACCACATCGCGCGGCTGAAGCTCATCGGTAAAGCGCTCGCCGGCGGCGTTGAGCAAAATCGCGCCCTCGCCGCGGCAACTCTCGCTGATCAGGAAGGTGCGACCCGGCTGCGGCGAGAACAGTCCCGTGGGGTGAATCTGCACGTAGTCCAGATGCTCCATCTTAATGCCATGCTCCTGAGCGATGTAGCAGGCATCGCCCGTGAGCTGCGGGTAGTTGGTCGAATGGTCGTATACGCCGCCGATGCCGCCCGTTGCCCACAGCGTGTGGCGGGCATGGATCTTAAACGGCTCGCCGGCATGCGCGCCCTCGGCGGTATTTACCAGCTCGTCGGCGGGACGAACCGAGTTGTTCTCGTCCACGGGAACGGCGACGACGCCGGTGCACACCGTGGCACCGTCACGCTCGCCCGTTAGGATGTCGGTCATGGCCACGTGCTCCAAAATCTGCACGTTATCCAGCTTGCGAACGGCCTGGAGCAGCTTGGTCGTGATCTCCTTGCCGGTAATATCGGCATGGAAGGCGATGCGCGGACGGCTGTGCGCGCCCTCGCGGGTAAAGTTGAGGCTGCCGTCGGCCTTGCGCTCAAAATCCACGCCCATGGCCAGCAGGTCGTTGATGACCGAGCGGCTCGAGCGGATCATGATGTCGACGCTCTCGCGGCGGTTCTCGTAATGACCGGCGTGCATGGTGTCCTCAAAGAAGGCATCGTAGTCCGAGCCTTCGGGCAGCACGCAAATGCCGCCCTGCGCGAGCATCGAATCGCACTCATCGACCGAGCCCTTGGAGAGCATGATCACGCGCGTGCTCGTCGGCAGGTTGAGAGCTGCGTACAGGCCCGCCACGCCGCAGCCGGCAATAACGACGTCGCACTCCATGTCGGGGTATTGTTTGGTTTTCACAGGAATCCTCTCCCTTGTAATGTGGCATAAGGGACTGCCCCTCATGTCACATTGTTCTAGCGCGCTGCGTACTCGAGCATACGGTCGAGCGTAAGTTTTGCCTGGTCGGCAGCCTCGTCCGACACACCGATCTGCACCTCGCCCTCGCCCGTCTCCAGGCAGCGCACGAGCTTTTCGAGCGTGATGAGATCCATGTTGACGCAGGTGGGCTGCACCGCGGGGAAGTAGAACTTCTTGCCGGTGCCCTGGCAGCGGCGCTCGAGCTCGTAGAGCACGCCGCGGACCGTCACGATAATGAACTCGCTCGCGTCGGACTCCTCGGCGTACTTGATGATGCCGGCGGTGGAGCCGATGTAGTCGGCCTCGGCCAGGACGTCGGCCTTGCACTCAGGATGCGCCAGCACGAGCGCGTCGGGGTGGGCCTCCGTCGCGTCGACGATCTGCTCGACGGTGATAATGTGATGGCGCGGGCAGTAGCCGTTGTTGAGGATGATGTGCTTTTGCGGCACCTGCTCGGCTACGAAGCGGCCCAGGTTTTGGTCGGGAATGAACAGGATATGCTGCTGCGGCAGCTCGGACACGATCTTGACGGCATTGGAGCTGGTGACGCACACGTCGCTCCAGCTCTTGATCTCGACCGTGGAGTTGACGTAGCACACCACGGCCAGGTCGTCGCCGTACTCGGCGCGCGCCGCGTCGACCGTCTCGCGCTTGACCATGTGAGCCATGGGGCAGTCCGCGCCCGGCTCGGGCAGCAGCACGGTCTTAGTGGGATTGAGCAGCTTGGCGCTCTCGCCCATAAACTCCACGCCGCACAGCACGATGGTCCGCTGTGGCAGGCTCTTGGCGAGCTTGGCCAGGTAGAAGCTGTCGCCGACGTAATCGGCAACGGCTTGGACCTCGGGCGCCACGTAGTAGTGCGCCAGGATTACCGCGTCACGTTGGGTTTTTAGTTGCTGAATGGCCTCGACGAGTTCTGCGGGCACCAGTGCCACGCGCTCCGTTGCCGTCGTTGCCGATGCCAGGCCGGCCGCGATATCGCGTGCAAGCTCCGACGCATCCATGTTCGCGCTCTGTGCCATCAAGGCCCCTCTCTTTTGGCGAATCTTGGGGCTTTAGTATGACACCTAGGTTTACAGCTGACAAGACAGCTGTAAATCTAGGTGTAAAGTTGAAATAAAGATTCAATCATGTGGCAGGTCCATTTTTGAACTGGCAAGCTGAGGCTAGCCGAGCTCTCGATAGCGCAGGAGGCATCTTTCGCCACCGCAATACCGCTTGGCGCGAGTTGCACGCCGTGGGGCGCAAACGGTCCGCACCTCCGCAAGCGGCGCGTGCCCGATGTGGCAAAATCGAACTACTTAAGGGGGCCGAATGCTCAAGATTATTGCCTGCGACGATGACGTCGCTTTTCTAGATAGACTGCACCGAATGATCGATCGTTGGTCGACCGAGACGGGCACGGCGGTCGATGTTGCGCTCGTCACGCGCGGCGAGGACCTACTGGCCCGCCATGCCGCATCGCGCGCCGACATCATTCTGCTCGACATGATCATGCCGCTCGTCAACGGCATGGACACCGCACGCGAATTGCGCCAGGCCGATACCGCCGTGCGCCTGGTGTTCCTCACCTCGTCGCCCGAGTTCGCACTGGAGTCCTACGAGGTCCGTGCCTTCGACTATCTGCTCAAGCCCGTGACTTACGAACGCCTGGCGCAGTTACTCGACGAGCTTTCGAGCATGCGCCCGGCGGCAACCGACGAGCTCGTGATCAAAACGTCCTTTGGCTACCACGCCCTGCGCCTGTCCGACATCGAATATGCCGAGGCGCGCAACAAGCACGTGGTCTTCCACCTGCGCGACGGACGCGATATCGAGGCACTCGAGTCGTTCCGCAGCGTCGAGGACCGCTTGGAGCAAAACGCGGTCTTCTTTAAATGCCACCGCAGCTACCAGGTCAACCTGCGCAATATCGATCACTTTGACCGCACGGACATCGTCATGCGCTCGGGCGCTTGCATCCCGCTTTCGCGCAGCTGCAAGCAGGGATTCCAAGACGCCTACTTTGCGGTGCGCTTTGAGGGTGGAAGACACTGATGGTCTCCTCGGTCGAAATGATCCTTTGGGCAATCCACCACGCCACGACGTTGCTCTTTGGCGTCTTTGCCTCGGCGGCGCTGTGCGGTATCGAGATCAACCGGCGTCATGCGCTTGAACTGGTGCTGGTCGGCGCCGTAACCGGATGCGCATTTGGCCTCGCCAATGCCGTCGGCGGAGAGCTTTTCGCCCGCCAGGTATATCCGCTCGTCGTGCATCTGCCGCTCATCATCTATTTGTGCGCGCGCTACCGCCTGAGCCCGCTGCTTGCCGTGCTCGGCATTACGAGTGCCTATCTGAGCTGCCAGTTCAGCAATTGGATGGGCATCGCCGCATTTGCCGCAACCGATTCTCAGATCGCGTACTATCTGGCGCGCATCGCGACCACACTCGCCGTCTTTGCCGTCCTGCTGCATTGGGCCGGCGACATCGGTCCGCGCTTGGCGATTAAAAGCACCACCGAGCTGGGCATCCTTTTAATCCTGCCGCTCGTCTATTACGTCTTTGACTATGCCACCAACGTCTACACCACGCTGTTCCACTCGGGCTCGGTGGTGACGGTTGAGTTTTTGGCCTTTGCACTCTGCGCGTTCTACCTTATGTTCCTCGCCGTCTACCTGCGTGAATACGAAGAAAAGGAAACCGCCGAGCGAGAGCGCTGGATGCTCGAAACCCGCGACAGCGCCGCCATCAAAGAGCTCGAGGCTTGGCGTCAATCTGGGCGCGAGCTGTCGATTCTGCGCCACGACATGCGCCACTTCCTACGCGGCCTGGCCGCTTTAATTGAGGAGGGCCACACCGACGAGGCGCTCGATCGCATCGACGAACTCTGCGAAGCCGGCGACCGCACCGCCGTACGCCGCTTCTGCGCCAACGAGACCGTAAACATCGCGCTTTCGTCATTTAACTCGGATATCAATAGAAACGGCATTACCGCCAACCTGCGCGCCGCCGTACCCGAAACCATCCACGTAGGTGACGCCGACCTGTTTAGCGTGCTCTCAAATGCCTTGGAAAACGCTATCACCGCCGCAAGCGCCGCACCCCAAGGAAAGCGATTCGTCGACCTTGACCTGCGATTAGAGGACGGCCAGCTGCTGCTGTTAGTTTCCAATACGTTTGACCGCGCGCCGCGCATGGTCGACGGCATGCCCGTGACCCGGCATGCGGGCCACGGCTTTGGCACCAGGAGCATCAAACTTGCCGTGGAGCGCATGAATGGCAACTGTCAGTTCCGCATTAGCGGCGATCGGTTTGAGCTGCGCGCTGTGATGTAGAAGTGCGGCGCCGATCTCGAGGCGCGCCTTGCCCGCCAGGCAATCGCTCGCCGGCGCCAATCCGCTACAGCGGAGCGGCCGCCGGGGTCAGTTGCTTGATGTATGCCCACATGCGCTGCTTAGCGGCCTTGTCGGTGAGTGCCGCCTCAAAGCCGTCGAGCGCGAGCACGCGGCGGCCCTGCACATGGGCGATCAGACCGGGCTTGAGCATGGCGGTGTCGAAGTCATCAATCGCCACGAGCATGTCGGCGTAGGTTTCGCGCATGACATCGGCCGCGCTGTTATCGAGCAGCAGCACCGCCTCGGGGTCCAAGGCCTCAAGCGCCTCGCGGAACAGGTCGCACGGCAGGGCGTGGCCCACCGCCACAGCTCCGTCGCCTGCGCCGGCAACACTCGCCAGCACACAAAAATCTTCGGGCGCGTAACCGATTGCCCCGAGCGCCTTGCGCAATGCGGCACCATCCGCGCCGGCGGCAAGTTCGCCGCCCGAACGCTCGGCATCATCCAAATCGCCTTTGACCAGTACGATCGGCGAGCACGCGTTGCCCGCGATGCGCACGCCACGGGCCGCAAGTGATGCAAGCTCCTGCTCGGCCGCCTGGGCGATGGCTTCTTTTTTCTGGCTTTGTGACGTGGGCATGCGCTCTCCAATCGTTTGCGTGCCCACCATTATATAAAAGAGCCGCCCGTGAGTGGTTGCTTTGCGGGTCGTTGGGTATAAGCACGGTCGTACTGAGTTTTACGCGGCCGAGCCGCGTCGCATCATGGAGGTCACCATGGCTGACATTAAGCAGATTACCCCCGAGAACTTCGATTCCGTCGTTAACGGCAACCTTCCCGTACTGGTTGATTTTTGGGCGCCCTGGTGCGGGCCCTGCCGATCGCTCTCGCCCATCGTGGACGAGGTAGCCGACGAGCTGGCCGGCAAGCTTGCCGTTGCCAAGTGCAACGTCGATGACAATCAGGACCTGGCCATGAAGTTTGGCGTCATGAGCATCCCCACGCTGATTGTCTTTAAGAACGGTGAGGAGGTCGTCCGCTCGGTCGGCGCGCTGCCCAAGGCAAGGCTGCAGGCACTGCTGGAGAAGCACCTGTAATACGCTTGTTACATGGTGCCGTCTGCCTGCCGTCCATGAGCGCTTTTGCACCGCTCGCCGGACTTCTGGATGCACCAAGTGCAACCACGGATAGTATGGTAGTCACAAACAGCCCCCAGTGAACGGGTGCGGGTCGCACAGACTCGCACCCGTTTTCTTATGCAGCTGCGCACAGAGCGGGCGTAGTAAAATCTGAACCACTGAACTGCCCCATACAAAAGGAGATTTTCCATGCATGACGTCGGAATGAACATGAGCCAGCTTGCCATGAGCGTCAAGCAGGTCGACGACACCATCGAGCTCGCTCACGAGTGGAGCCATCAGCTGCTGCATGCGACCGAGAATTTTGACATGGAGCGCATCGGCGCCAAGCTCGAGGCCGCCATGGCCGCGCTCCACGAGGCGCATGACGCGCTCGAGGGCTACGAGGAAGCCATCGAGGCCGACCACAACTCCGTCGGCTCCGTGAAGCTGGTGTAAGGTGGCCGAACACGAGCACTGCTGCGAGTACGAGCACGAGCATCCGCACGGGGCGGACGGTGACGCGGGCTGCCACTGTAGTGGCTCCGGCTCCGAGCTGGTCCGTTTTTCGGTTACCGCACCCGACGACCTGCTGCGCCGTTTTGACGAGCAGATCGCGCGCCGCGGCGACGTGGCCAACCGCTCCGAGGCCGTGCGCGATTTGATTCGCGCCTCGATCGCCAAAGAGCAGATGCGCACGCCCGATGAGCACGTTATCGGGTCGCTCACCATGATCTACGACCATCACACCGGCGATCTGACGCGCCGCCTGGACGAGGTGCAGCACGACTACACCGACGAGATCGTATCGACGATGCACGTGCATTTGGATCACCACAACTGCTTGGAAATCCTGGCACTCAAGGGTCGCGGCGAGCGCGTCTACGAACTAGCCGACCGCCTGCTGGGCCTGCGCGGCGTTAAGCACGGCGAGCTCACGTGCGCCGCCACCAAGCAGAGCCTGGGGCTGTAGCGGGATTTCCCGCAGCGCACCTGCCAAATAGGGACAGGTTTGTTTTGGCAGGTTTAGAAGTTTTACCTACCAAAATAAACCTGTCCCTTTTTGGTCGGTTTTGATGAGGGGTGTCGCATGCGGCATGTGCATATTCATGTGACGGGCATTGTGCAGGGCGTTGGCATGCGACCGTTTGTGTATCGCGAGGCCATGGCACATGGCATTTGTGGATGGGTGCTCAATGCGGGCGACGGCGTGCATATCGAGGCGCACGCTTTGGCCGATGCGCTCGATGCTTTTGTTGCCGCGCTTTCTGAGCATGCGCCTGCGGCAGCTCGCGTTGAGCGAGTCGATATTGCGGATTTGGAGCCTGGCGGCTGGAGCGCTGCCGATGAGCAGGGCTTTCACATTGTGGCGTCGCAGGACCAGACCGCGCACACGACGCTCGTCTCGCCCGATATCGCCACCTGTGACGATTGCCTGCGCGAGTTGTTCGATCCCGCCGACCGACGCTATCACTACCCCTTTATCAACTGCACTAACTGCGGCCCACGCTTTACCATCATCCGATCGCTGCCTTATGACCGAGCGGCCACGTCGATGGATTGTTTTCCCATGTGTCCCAAGTGCGCTGCGGAGTATGCCGACCCACTCGACCGGCGTTTTCACGCGCAGCCCGATGCCTGCTTTGATTGCGGGCCGCATATTACGTGGCGCGAGGCTGTAAACGGCAATGCGTGCGGGAATTCGTCCGCGACACCGGCCGTCGGCACCACACGCGAGGCCAGCGACGCTATCATCGAGCGCTGCGTTGAGCTGCTGGCCAGCGGTGGCATCGTCGCCATCAAGGGCCTGGGCGGATTCCATCTAGCCTGTGACGCTGCCAACGAGCAGGCGGTGGCCGAGTTGCGCCGTCGCAAACGCCGCAGCAACAAACCACTTGCCGTCATGGTACGTAGTCTTGCTGATACCGAGCGCCTGTGTCATATCGATGATGCTGAACGCGATCTGCTCGCTGGCAGTATCCGCCCCATCGTGCTGCTGCGCCGGCGCACTGTTAGCGAGGACAACGACGGTTCCCCCGACATCCTCGCCCTCGCGCCATCTGTCGCGCACGACCTGCCCGAGCTCGGCGTCATGCTCCCCTATACGCCGCTTCAACATCTGTTGCTTGCCGCGGCAGAAGTCTGCGGTATGCACGCGCTCGTCATGACCAGCGGAAACCTGAGCGAAGAACCCATCGAGACCGACGACGACCTTGCCTGGGAACACCTCGTTGCCGCCGGCATCGCCGACGCGTTGCTCGGTAACGACCGCGCGATTCTCTCGCGCTATGACGATTCCGTGGTGCGCGTGGTCGACGGCGCCGTTATGCCCGTGCGCCGCGCTCGGGGATATGCACCCCAGCCGCTGCCGTTGCCGGCGCTCGACGGCGCTCCGTCCTGCGTGCTCGCCTGCGGGCCACAACAAAAGGCCACGATTGCGCTCACACGTGAAGGGACGAACGGCGAGGCGCCCTGTTTTGTGTCGCAGCATATCGGCGATGTTGAAAACGGCGGGACCTTCGATGCCTGGAACGCCGCGCGCACGCGCTTGGAAGATCTCTTTGATTTGGCGCCCGCCGCCTTGGCCTGCGATGTACACCCCAGCTATCTATCGGGCCAGTGGGCGCGCGAGCAGGCGCGAAAATGCAATCTGCCGCTCGTCGAGGTGCAGCACCATCATGCGCATATCGCGAGCGTAATGGCCGAGGCCATCGCCGCGGGCCAGCTTACAACCGACGCGCGCGTCCTTGGCATCGCCTTTGACGGCACCGGCGCCGGCACCGATGGGACCATTTGGGGCGGCGAGTTTCTTGTTGCCAGCCTTGGCGGCTTTGAACGCGCCGCGCATTTGCGCACCTGGGCGCTCCCCGGCGGGGCGGCCTCCGTGCGCGACGCCCGCCGCAACGCCTTTGCCCTGCTCAGTGAGCTCGGTCTGCTCGAGCACCCAGGTGCCGCTCGGCTTTTGGACAGCCTCGACGAGCAAACGCGCAGCGTGACAGCCACCATGATCGAGCGCGGCATCAACAGCCCGCGTACCAGCAGCATGGGGCGTCTCTTTGATGCCGCGGCAGCAATTCTGGGCATCTGCGACAAGGCAACCTACGAGGGCGAACCCGCCATCGAGCTTGAGGCTGCCGCCTGGCGCGCGCTCGACAACGAAATCGCCCATTTTCCCGACGACAACGCCGGCTATTTCGCATCTGGCCCATCGTGGCTGGACGGTCCCTATGTTCTGGACCAGAAAGCACTCTTTGAGGCACTTTTGGGAGGAATTGAAGCCGGAGCGCCCGCCGACAGGCTCGCACTCGGCTTCCATATCGCCGTCGCGCGCTCCTCGGCGCGCATCGCCAGCGATATCTGCGTGCATGAGGGCATCGACACCGTCGCGCTCTCGGGCGGCGTGTTCATGAACCGACTTCTGCTTCAGCTTCTCACCCGCGAGCTCAAAAGCATGGGTCTCACTGTCTTGATTCCCCAAACCGTGCCCGTTAACGACGGCTGCATCGCCTACGGTCAGGCGGCAGTCGCAAGCACTCGTCTTGCGCAGATTGCATCGCAGTAGGCTGTTCGGCCAGCCCGCAAGCCGCCGTCTCACAGGTGTAGCGCGTTTGCCCGCAGCGCCCGCGAGCGCTACCATCAACTGATGGATTATTGAGCGCCCGTCCAGCGCAAAGCGTATAAAAGGGGAACAATATGTGCCTTGCCGTTCCCGGTAAAGTAGTCAAACGCGACGACGACCTCAAGGCCACCGTCGACATGATGGGCATCGAGCGCCCCGTGTCGCTGCGACTCGTGCCGATGGCGCAGGTTGGCGACTATATTCTCGTACACGCCGGCTTTGGCATCCAGATTGTCGACGAGCAGGAAGCACAGGAAACGCTCGAGCTTGTTAATGCCATGTCCGAGCTGGTCGAAGAAGACCAGCTGGCCACCAACCCGGCGGAGGCTTACTAGTGGCGCCCGAGCAGCCGGCTCGCTCCGGTATCGATTTCTCAGCATTCCGCGATCCCAAGCTGGCTCGCGAGCTCATCGAGCGCATTCATGAGCTTGTCGGCGACCGCACCATCAAGCTTATGGAAGTCTGCGGCACGCATACCGTGAGCATCGGGCGCTATGGCTTTCGCTCCATTATGCCGGCCGGGCTCAAGCTGCTGAGCGGCCCGGGCTGCCCCGTCTGCGTCACCGCCAACCGCGACATCGACCACGCAATCGCGCTCGCCAACATAGACGGCGCCATCATCACCACCTTTGGCGACATGATGCGCGTGCCCGGATCATCCACCTCGCTCGCTGCGCAAAAGGCGGCGGGGCGCGATATCCGTATCGTCTATTCCCTGCTCGACGCGCTCGACATTGCCGAGCAAAACCCTGATCGCCCGGTCATTTTTATGGGCGTGGGCTTTGAGACTACGACGCCCACCATCGCCGCCGCCATCTTGGAGGCCGAGGCGCGCGGGCTTTTGAACTTCTCGGTCTATTGCGCCCACAAGACCACGCCGCCGGCGTTGCGCGCCATCGCCAACGATCCCGAGACCACCATCGACGGCTTTATCCTGCCGGGCCACGTCGCCACCATCACGGGCTTGGCGCCCTTTAGCTTTTTGGTCGACGAATTCAATACCCCGGGCGTGGTCACGGGATTTGAACCGGTCGATATCTTGCAGGGTATCTGCATGCTGGTCCAGATGGTTGTTGAGGGGCAACCCGCGATCGACAACGCCTACCGTCGCGGCGTCAATGCCGACGGCAATTCTGTGGCGCGCCAGCTGGTCGAGCAGGTATTTGAGCCGTGCGATACCACGTGGCGCGGGCTGGGATCGATTGCGGCTTCGGGACTCGCCATTCGTCCCGAGTTTTCGCACTTTGATGCCAGCATGCGCTTTGACGTGTCCATCGAGCCGACGGTCGAGCCACGCGGGTGCCGCTGCGGCGACGTGCTGCGCGGGGCCATTACGCCGAGTGACTGCCCCCTGTTCGGCCACGCTTGTACGCCCGAGCATCCCGTCGGCCCCTGCATGGTGAGCTCCGAGGGCAGCTGCGCAGCATATTTCCGCTACCGAGGCTAATAGGTTCCGCCGTTCTAACGAACGGTGGACCAGTCGACGCTGCGCCTCACCCATATAATTCCACCCACGATTGGAGTTTTCGATATGTCCCATAGCGTTACCGATAGCACCGTCCTGCTGGGCCACGGCTCCGGCGGACAGATGATGAAGCGTATCATCGATGAGGTCTTTTTGGATGCCTTTGGGTCGCCCGAGCTGCTCGAAGGCAACGACGCCGGCGTCGCCGCGCTGCCCGCGAGCGGGCGCATCGCCATGTCGACCGACAGCTTTGTAGTCTCGCCGCAGTTCTTCCCCGGTGGCAACATCGGCCGCCTCGCCGTGTGCGGAACCGTCAACGACGTCGCGACCTCGGGCGCCAACGTGCGCTACCTATCGTGCGGCTTTATCCTCGAAGAGGGCTATCCCATGGATAAGCTCCACCAGATTGTGCAGACGATGGCCGAAACGGCGCACGAAGCGGGCGTGTCCATAATCACGGGCGACACTAAGGTGGTCGAGCGCGGCGGGGCCGACGGCGTCTATATCAATACCGCCGGTGTGGGCGAGGTACCCGCGGGCGTGGCGCTCAGCGGCGCAAACTGCCGGCCCGGCGACGTCATCCTGGTGTCGGGCACACTGGGTGACCACGGCATCGCCATCATGAGTCAGCGCGAGGGTCTGGCGTTTTCGAGCACCATCGAAAGCGACGCCGCGCCGCTCAACCACCTGATTGCCGATGTGCTTTCCGCAGCACCCGACACACGTTGCTTCCGCGACCCCACGCGCGGTGGCCTGGCGTCCACACTCAACGAGTTTGCACAGGCCAGCGGCGTTGCCATGGAGGTCGACGAGGATGCCGTGCCCGTGCGTCCCGACGTGCAGGCCGCCTGCGAGATGCTCGGCTACGATGTGCTGCAGGTGGCAAACGAGGGCAAGATGGTTGCCGTCGTGCCGGCCGAACAAGCCGATGCGGCGCTGGCCGCCATGCGCGCCGCCCGCTACGGCAAGAACGCCGCGATTATCGGCCGCGTGCTGCCACTTGGATCGGACGCTCGACCCGCCGTGCGCGTACGTACCGGCTGGGGCTCGACCCGCATCCTCGACATGCTCGTAGGAGAGCAGCTGCCGAGAATTTGCTAACGACAAAGGCTCAGGGCTATTAAAGATATTCAGATTCCAAACATGCCCGGCACGCATGCCCAGTATCATGGGGTGCGTTTTACAACTCAAGCGGCAGGAGCACCCATGGCAGCAGCTTTTTCCCATGTGATCTTTGACCTGGACGGCACCATTCTCAACACGCTCGAGGACCTGGCGGCCGCCGGCAACCATACCTGCGAGGCACACGGCTGGCCCACGTTTGCCGTTGACGAGTACCGCTACAAGGTGGGAAACGGCATGCTCAAGCTGGTTGAGCGCTTTATGCCCGCCGAGTACGCAGGCGACGGCCGCATGTTTGAGTAGACGCTTGCCGAGTTTAGGGCTTACTACGGCGAGCACAAGGAGGACCACACCGCCCCCTATGCCGGTACGATCGAGATGCTCGACCGCCTACGCGCCGCGGGCGTTCAGCTTGCCGTGCTCACCAACAAGGACCACGTCTCGGCGGCTCCGCTTATCGAGAAGTATTTTGGTTCCGAGCGCTTTGCGCTGGTGCAGGGCCACGTCGATGCGTTTCCCCCCAAGCCCGAGGCGCCTGTTACGCTGCATGTGATGGAAGAGCTGGGCGCCGACCCGGCAACCACGCTCTATGTGGGCGATTCCAATGTCGATATCCTGACCGTTCACAACGCCGGCCTTAAAAGCGCGGGCGTCAGCTGGGGCTTCCGCGGCCGTGCAGAGCTGGAGGCCGCCGGCGCCGACTACGTGGTGGACACCCAGGCAGAGCTCGCGGCGCTGATCCTGGGCGAGTAACGAGCGACACTGCTTAACGCAGCTGCGACAATTCTTCCGCGCGGAAAGCGCATCCCGTTTTGGAGCTCCGGAATGGGATACGCTTTCCGTTTGAGGCGCATCAGGGAAACCGCATCCCGTTTCAGAGCAATATTCCGGGTCGCACTTTCCGCAATCCACCCCATCCGGAAAATGCGACCCACTATTCGGCAAAAACCGGGTCGCGGTTTCCCAAGCACTCGATGCAACGCTGGCACAAGGAATGTCCCCAACTGCCGGCAGAATAACGCTTACCAATATCGCAGACACACTTGGCTTTGGTTGTCATAAAGGGAGGGTCGCCCCAACGATCCTCCCTTTATTGCATAACGAACTGTTTGTCGCATGGCAACCTACATACAAAGCGCTACCCTTGCAGAGCGCTCATCATCTCGGAGATATTAGAGTCGTCCCCCGACCATTCGTTGTCATCGTTAGCAGAATACTTAAAGATAACCTTGGTGTCCTTGGGCTTGGCGGCCTTGGTCACATCGAGCATTACCTGTCCAGCCAGCTTGTACAACTCATCTTCGGAAGGCGACCCATCAAGAGCAGCAACCTTCTCTTGGTATTTGGTGGCAAAATCCCCTTGAATTTGAGCCATCGACTTACAAGAAACGGTCACTTCGGCAGTAGCGGTACCCTTATCTTCATCGACTACAATGTCGCCGATTTTATAGTCGAAGCCCTCGAGATAGCTCTTGGCGTATTCCTCGGTATTGATGCCGACCCTTTTAAACTCTTTCCCTGCAGCCTTATCCAAGCCATCCAGAAATGACTCGTCGTTATTTTTAATCTCATCAAGCTGATTGATCAGATCTTCGTTAATAAGTTGCTCGACTGTGGGATCACCGCAACCGAAAAGAGAGATCAAGCATGCAACCACTACAGCCAACATGAGCGCAAGCAGCGGCTTCTTTTTCATGACATTCCTCCAAACAAGCGGCGCTGCGTTCCATACGCAACGCACGTTGTGACAGTAAGTCCATATTAACGGCTCGACCCAAACCCCTGAGTCGCAAAAACGGGCTTCTGGCCGGGACGACCGGATTCAAACCGGCGGCCCCTTAACCCCTCAGGCTTGGGACAGGTTCAAAACAGCGATGATATTCCAATTGACTAGGATAATGTAAAAGCGCTCAGATGCTGTGATATTCGATACACGCTTGTTCACGTCGATCCTGAAACATACGAGATTCTTTCCGTTGTGATGAAGTTGCGGGGGGAGAACGATAACCGGATGCTGCAAACTAAGAAACGCTGTTGATTTTCATCTGCTTAGCACGGTTCAAGAACGTTCTTCAAAATGCTGTACTCATACGACGCATAGGGAGATCCAGTCAAATCGAGACCACTATTGGCGGAGATTATCGTATGGCAGCCCGCTTCAAGAACATCAGAGCCACCCGCAAATCCGTTCACGACGTTCCCCATATCATCTTTCAATACGCCCATGAGCGTCGTGCCCGTACCATAGTCATACGGCGAATCATTTTGAATTTCGACATCAAAACGATACATGTTAGTAGCGATTTGTTCTAATCGTTCATTTAACACTGTGAACTCATAGGTGTCTTTTTCGGTGACCTTCTTAAAGCAATTAACCCTAAACGTAAGCTCAAGTGACACCGGTAGTTCATCTATGCCATCGATTGCGCCGAAGTACCATATTTCTTGCCCCGGAAGAAGAGCACAGCAGCTAGATATTGTGCTACTCACAGTGCCACACAGTGTGCCATCCGCCTTCTTTGCGATGCCATCAACTCCCCAATCGACAGCAACTTGATCACTAGTGTTTTTGATTTTTGTAATATAGCCACAGCCGCTTTGACCAACCTGATAGTTGTAAATAGGGTCCATGGTTACTACAATATCGGAACTCTGTGGACTACTTTCATTCTTAAGCGTGCCCTTTTTCGGTTTTAGCGTGGAACTGTCCGTCTTATCAGGTTTGCCCGAACATCCAGCAAGGCCCAGCGTTGCAATTCCGGCTAGAAAGTCCCTTCTCGAGATATCTTTCATCAATTCCTCCCCTTATGCGTACGCTAATTTCATACCTAGATTACAGAGAAGCATTGGCAAGTTGTTGAGCAACAAATACGAACGGTAGAACTTGCATGGCAAGCGTTTCTATCCAATAAAAAACCTCGATCGTATGGAGAGGTCAACAATTAGATTCAGAACGAATCGAGGCCACAACCGCGCAGGCGGCTCAATTTGATGAACGAATGGCCCGTAAAGCAAGCCCCCTGCAATAAAACGCACCTGCTTGGCCCATTAAAAAAGGGTGGCCGGAAAACCCGACCACCCTTGCACATCCTTTGGATGCCACAGTTTACTTGCGGACGACCTTGACGATGGCGTCACCGGCGGCGACGGCAGACTCGGCCTCGACGGCGAGCTCGACGTCAGCAAACTCGGCGGTGTTGGACACGGCCACGACGACGCAGTCCTTGTAACCGGCGGCAGCGATCTTGGCGCGGTCGATCTTGAGGATGGGCTGGCCGGCCTTCACGACGTCGTCAGCCTTGACGAAGCCCTCGAAGCCGTCACCGTTCATGTTGACGGTATCGACGCCAACGTGCACCAGAACCTCGATGCCGCTATCGGACTGCAGACCCACGGCGTGACCCATGGTGACGGTCACCTTACCGTCGCAGGGAGCGTAGACCAGATCGTCCTCGGGCCACACGGCACAGCCCTTGCCCAGAACCTCGCCACCAAAGACGGGATCGGGCACGTCGGCCATCTTGATGACCTTGCCCTTGACGGGCGAGCACAGCACGTCGGCGCCAGCAGAAGCAGAGATGGAGGCCGGAGCAGCGGCAGCCGCGGGCTCAGCCTTCTTCTTGAACATGTCAAACAGACCCATACGTTTTCTCCTCTTGATTAAGCGCAACGTTGTGCGCATGCCTACGGTAATTATAGTGCCAAATGGTTCAAATGCTAAGGTGGGGACTCGAATCGCGAGCCCTTCCCGGTAGTGCTCGTGGGACGAGTATCTCCTTTGCATCGCGGGTCAATAGGCCGAGTATCGCCTGCGCACGGGACGGACAGGAGCGGGCGCACCAAACCCGATACTTCTTTTCGCTCTCGAGTCCTGCCGCCGCCCCGTCCCTGACACTTCCTGATACCGACCAAAACGTGCCAAAATAAGCCTGTCCCTTTTTGGTAGGTTTGGCGAGTGTGGGAGTTCGCATGGATATCAAACGCAAGATTACCGAGGCACAGGGGCTCACCCCCACCGAGCAGCAGCTCGGCATTGCAGCCCTTGCCATCGGCGAGGACATCCGCGGGCTTTCTATTAAAGAATTTGCCGCGCGCGCCAACGTTTCGGTCGCGAGCGTGCACCGTTTTTGCAAAAAGCTCGGCCTCGAGGGCTTCAAAGATCTCAAGGTCGAGCTTATTCGCTTAGCAACCGAGGCGGGAAACCGGCGCGACGTGGATATCAACTTTCCCTTCGATGCCACTTCCACGCCTGCGCAGGTTATGGAGCGCATGGAGGGACTCTACCAGACCACGCTGGCCGAAACGCAGGAGCTGCTAGACCCCACGCAGCTTGACCACGCCGTCAAGCTCATCGCGAACGCCCGACAGGTCGACATCTACACGGGCTCGCACAACCTCTATCCGGCTGGCATGTTCCGCGATCGCCTGCTCTCCGTCGGCAAGAGCGCCACATGCTACGACAACATCGAGGCACAGGTGCGCACGGCGCTCGCCTCGGGCGCCGACCACGTGGCGATCGTTATCTCCTACAGCGGCCTTGCGCCCAACCTCAAGAAAATCTTGCCGATCCTCAGCAGCCGGCATGTCCCGGTCATCATCATCGGCACGCCCTACTGCGCGCGCATTCACCCCGGCTTTGCCGCCTACCTTACGGTGAGCGATCACGAGAGCATGACGCACCGCATCACGCAGTTCGCAAGCCACATCGCCGTGCAATACGTGCTCGATTCGCTCTACAGCAGCTACTTCGCCAAAGACTACGCCCGCTGCGCCGAATTCCTGGAGCGCTCGTTCCCCTACACCCGCCTGCCCGGGCTCAAGTAGTCATTTAAGAACGTCCCCAATGACTAATGGCCGACCTAATAACGACTTCTCGTCATTAGGTCGGCCATTTCAGCTCTAATAACTATTTATTCCGTAAACTCGTTATTAGAATCTAGCACAGGAGGCCAGGCTCACATGTGGCACCACAGCGGAAAACAGCTTGCCCCTGCGCCAACCGAATGAGCGTTGATTTTCGGACACCTATCCAACGAGCGTGGATAATCTCCCACTTTGAGCCCACACGAGGGGCCAAAAACGGGAGACTATCCACGCTCATTCCTAAGTAGTCATTGGGGACGCTCTTAAACGACCAGTCAAACAAGAACGTCCCCGATGATTAGCGCGGCAACGCCGATGTTTTGGTAACGCCAGCGAGCGGGTCGCATTTGTGACAAGGTGACGTGAAACGAAAGGGCGCTGACCTTCTGGTCGCGCCCTTGAAGTTGAACGTCAGATTGTCCAAATGCGGCCCGCGCAGCGTCGAGCAGTTACGGCGTTTGGTAAAACGCCGTAACTAACGTGCTCCGTACTGCTCGTAGTAGGCGTCGATGGCGGTCTTGAGCTCGTCGTCGATGACAACCTTGCCGTCGATCTCGTGGTTGTAGAGGGTCTCGACGACCTCAGCCATGGAGACGATGCTCGCGACGGGGAAACCGTACTTGGCCTCGATCTCCTTCTGCGCGGTGGTCACACCGCCCTTGCCGACCTCCATGCGGTTGAGGGACACGATCAGGCCCTTGATCTCTACATCGGCAGCAGCCTTGACCTTGGGATAGGTCTCGTCGATGGACTTGCCGCTGGTGGTAACGTCCTCGACCATGACCACACGGTCGCCGTCCTTGGGCTCATAACCCAGCAGGTTGCCCTTATCGGCACCGTGGTCCTTGGCCTCTTTGCGGTCGCAGCAGTACTTGACCTCCTTGCCGTACAGCTCGTGGTAGGCAATTGCGGTCACGACGGCCAGCGGAATACCCTTGTAGGCCGGCCCAAACAGGACGTCAAAGTCGTCGCCAAAGTTATCGTGGATGGCCTGGGCGTAATACTCGCCCAGCTTCTTGAGCTGATAGCCCGTCACGTAAGCGCCGGCGTTCATAAAGAACGGGGACTGACGGCCGCTCTTGAGCGTAAAGCTGCCGAACTTAAGAACGTCGGACTCAACCATAAACTTGATGAACTCTTGCTTGTAAGCCTCCATGCGGGCTCCTCTCGTAATCGCGTACGTGCCTTCCAGTTTAGCGCAGGCGAAGCGTCGATGCGGGCGCGCTTTGGGGCCACGGCATTCTGTAAAGGCTTTGTCAGGGGGAATGGTTTTCCGAACAATGGGGTTGACATGTCAAACCCCCTCATCAAGAATACGGGCGGATTAAAAAGGGGTACGAGATACCCAAAGCGCGCTGCGCTCAGCCTTTAGGAGGTGTGCCATGGAAGGCAGTCCTAGTCGAAAAACCTGCATGTCGCCCTCGGCACGCCGCGAGGACTCCGCACACGCATAAACGCCACCGGCAGATCGCCAAAACCACCGCAAAGGCGCGCTGCACCCTTTGTGGGCTCAAGAGCTTGACGTGAGCGACATCTAGGTTTTTTGAAGCAAATACGACACGTACGCTAACTCCCCTCAACAAGGAGGACCCTATGCTGATGCTCAAAACCGTCACGGTACTCGAAGCCATCTCCAAGCGCCGCCGCACGGCGCGCCCTGCCGCTCATACCGGCCTGTCCAAGAACACCATATTCGCCGCCACCCATAGTGCCGAGGACGCCCTCGTACTGCTTGACGCCACGGCAAACGGCCTCACCGTCGAGCAGGCAACTGAGCGCCTGAACGCCGTCGGCCCCAACACCATCGAGGCAACGACCAAAACGCTCGCCCGCCGCATCGCCGACGCGTTCATCGATCCCTTCGCCGGCATCCTCGCCGCGCTCGCACTGGTCTCGCTCTACATCGACGTGCTCGCCGTGCCCGAACCGCAGCGCGACCCCTCCACGGTCATCGTCATCGGCACCATGCTGCTGGTATCGGGCGGCATGAAGTTTATCCAGGAAGCCCGCAGCGGCAATGCGGCCGAGGCCCTCAAGGACCTGGTCTCCAACACTTGCACCGCCCTGCGCGACGGCGAGCGCATCGAGATCCCCTTCGACGAGCTCGTCCCCGGCGATGTAATCCGTCTCTCTGCCGGCGATATGGTGCCAGCAGATGCCCGCATCATCACCGCGCGCGACCTGTTTGTGATCGAGTCCGCACTCACCGGCGAGAGCGAGGCCGTCGAGAAGACCACCGCCGTCACCGTCGTCGAGGGCGCCGACGGCTCCGCACTGCCACTCTCTGCCTGCAAGAACATCGTCTTTACCGGCACCTCCGTGCAAAACGGCGCCGCCATGGCGCTTGTCGTTGCCACCGGCTCGGACACCTACCTGGGCGGCATCGCCAAGATGCTCAACGGGCGCGGCGAAAAGAGCGCGTTTGACCGCGGCGTCTCGAGCGTCTCCATGCTGCTGGTGCGCCTGATGCTCGTTATGGCGCCGGCCGTCTTTGCCATCAACGCCGCCACCAAGGGCAACGTCATCGACGCGCTGCTGTTCGCCACGAGCGTGGCCGTGGGCATCACGCCGCAGATGCTTCCCGTCATCGTGACCACGAGCCTGTCGCAGGGCGCCAAGGACCTCGCCCGTCGCCAGGTTATCGTCAAGGAGCTGCCGGCGACTCAAAACCTCGGAGCGATGGACGTCCTGTGCTGCGACAAGACCGGCACCCTCACCGAAGACCGCATCGTGCTCGAGCGCTACCTCAACACCGATGGCAACGAGGACGCGCGCGTGCTGCGCCATGCGTTTTTGAACAGCTTCTTCCAGACCGGCCTCAAAAATCTTATCGACCTGGCCGTAATCGACCGTGCCGATGTGACGCCCTCGACCGTCGCACCCGATTCCATGCTGGGCCAGAGCCTGCGCGACCGCTACACCAAGGTCGACGAGGTTCCCTTCGATTTCTCGCGCCGTCGCCTGAGCGTAGTTGTCGCCGACGCCCAAGGCAAAACCCAGATGGTTACCAAGGGCGCTGCCGAGGAAATGCTCGAGATCTGCTCCTTTGTCGAGATCGATGGCATCGCTCAGCCGCTCACCGACGAGAAGCTCGCCCAGATTCGCAAGCAGATCGCCGGACTTAACGCCGAGGGCCTACGCGTAATTGCCGTGGCGCAGAAGACCAATCCGCGCTGCGTGGGCGAGTTTGGCATCGCCGACGAGTGCGACATGGTGCTGATGGGCTTTTTGGCCTTCCTCGATCCGCCCAAAGCAAGTGCCGCGGGCGCCGTCGCCACCCTCGAGGCCAAGGGCGTGGCGGTCAAGGTCCTAACCGGCGACAACGACCGCGTCGCCGCCACCGTCTGCGAGCAGATTGGTATCGATGCGAGCAACGTCTTGCTCGGCTCCGAGATCGATGCGCTCGATGACGCCGAACTTGCCGAGCGCGCCGAGAAAACCCACCTCTTCGCCAAGCTCTCGCCGCTGCAGAAGGCGCGCCTGGTACGTGTCATGCGCGAGATGCTCGGCCACACCGTGGGCTTTATGGGCGACGGCATCAACGACGCCGCCGCCATGCGTGCGAGCGATTGCGGCATCTCGGTCGATTCGGCCGTCGATATTGCCAAGGAATCCGCCGATATCATCTTGCTTCAGAAGGACCTGGGCGTGCTCGAGCGCGGCATCATCGAAGGCCGCCGCACCTACGGCAACCTGCTCAAGTACCTCAAGACCACGGTGAGCTCCAACTTTGGCAATGTGCTGTCCGTGACCGTCGCGAGCCTGTTCTTGCCGTTTTTGCCCATGAGCGCCCTGCAGCTGGTGCTGCTGTCGCTGGTCTACGAGATCGTGTGCATCGCACTGCCGTGGGACACCGTCGATGACGCCTGGACTGCCCGCCCGCGTGCCTGGGACGCCGCGTCCATCAAGGGCTTTATGCTCGAGCTGGGCCCCGTGAGCTCGCTGTTTGACATCGTGACCTTCGCTGCGCTCTTCTTTGTCGTGTGCCCCGCCGCCGTGGACGCAAGCTGGTCCGAGCTTGCCGCCGCGGGCGACGTCGCGGGTATGGCGACCTTTGCTGCGCTCTTCCAGAGCGGCTGGTTTGTCGAGTCCATGTGGTCGCAGACACTCGTGGTCCACATGTTGCGCTCCCCGCATCTGCCGAGCCCGCGCGACCACGCCGCGCCCGCATTGTGCGTTCTTACCGTGCTGGGCCTGGCGCTCGTCACCTGGCTGCCGGCAAGCCCCATCGCCGATGCGCTCGGCCTCATGCCGCTGCCCACGAGCTTTTTTGGGCTGCTCATTGGCATCGTTACCGCCTATATCGCGCTCACCCAGCTGGCAAAGCGCCGCTACATTGCCCGCCACGGCGAGCTGCTGTAGCAAGTAGACGGAAAACACCCTGCCAGCTGCCGTTGCCACTACCACAGCTACCAACGCCGCTGCCGTTGCCTCTGCCGCCGCCGCAGTCTATCCCCCCAGCAGTTGCGGTGAAATAGTTCCTGTTTAAAGCCCCGTGACTTTAATTTAGGGACTATTCCACCGCAACTTATTGGGAGATTAGCTAGTCCTTGGGTGTCCAGGACCAGAAGAAGTTGATGAGGGCCACGCGCGAGGCGGTACCGGCCTTTTTGTTGATCGAGGAAATGTGGCGATAGAGCGTGGAGCGCGAAAGAAAGAGCGTTGTGGCGATGTCCTGAACGCTCTGGTCCGAAACGACCAAGACCTCAAGAATATCGCGCTCGCGCTCTGTAAGCCCAAAGGTGGCGACGAAGGCATCAAGGCGTTCATCGGACGTGAGCTCCGCTGCCTCCACGGGCTCGGGGTCGGAGCATGTGGGCGCAAGATCCCCACCAAGATCGTCGGTGGCAAGCGGCAGTCCGTCCCGCATCACGGCATCATCGGCTCGTTGCCCCAACTGCCCCAGCAGCGTAATCGCAATGCCCACAAACATCACGAGCGCCGCACCGACCGCAGCCAGCACGTTTTGACTCGAGATAATCGCCACTGCCGGCGCTGTCACGAACATCGAGCACACGTTGTTGACGACGCGACCCATGCACGGCCAAAAATATGACCAGCGCGCATAGAGCGAGACGGCGGCATATTTTGTGGTAAAGAACACCACGAAAAAGCCCGAGCCCAGATAAAAGATGATCGTGGCAGCAAGCTCGTTGCCGCCATTGCCATCGACGATGAGCACAAAGAACGAAAGCGTGGACAGTATGGCGGCACATGTCATGCCGATATTCATATACGAGCGGCCGTGCAGGTCAAATAGTGCGCCGGCGGCCAACGAGCTCACGACAAGCAGCAGGCGCGGCCAATCGCCCAAATCGACGGCTCCGACAGCATGCAGGGTCGTGAAGCCCGCGTTGAGAGCGGCGAATACGCCGGAAAGATACGCCGTCGCCACGGTCAGGCGAACTACGGCGCGACGGAATGCCGCCTTTGCCTCGGGATCGTCATGCCACTTGGCGCCATATTCCAGAGCATCTACCGAAAGCCCGGCAGCACTGGGTTCAAAGTTGGGATTGGACTCGTCGCGCAGCTTGGCGCGTCGGGCACCGTGGAGCAACGCCACCTGCGCGATCGCGCAGACGACCAGAACAGCCTGCTGAGGAATGCCGGCAGGCATCACCATGTGGTTGAGCACCTGCACCAGAACGCCCATGGCGTAGGAAAGTGCAGCCGCACGCGCCAAGCAGGGCGTCCGTGCAAAGCGCCGCGCAAAGTTTGCATGGGCAGTCGATCCGCAGTAGCCCAGCGCGCAGCACGCCACCAAACCGCCGGCAATTACCACCTCAACCTGAACCGCCATAATCAACAGCAGCAATGCCGCCACCAGCAAAACGCCCGTAACGTCACTCGTTGCTTCAATGGCATGGGGACGGCGATAGTACAGAATAGGACGCACAAAAAAGCCAATCACGCTCGCGCCGATAACAAGGCTCTCATAAATAACGACCTCGTCCGGAGACACGAACTCGGCCATGCGCGCATCAAAAAGATACTCGCACGCCAAAAACGTGAAGAAGAACAGCGCCAGGCATATAATCTCCCGAATGCCCCGACGCAGATATGCGGTTGTGTCTCCCATGTCCCTCATGGTTAACCCCCAGCCGCTCAATTGTCTGGAAAACTATTTTAATAAAGAACCAGTCTCAATATCGAAGCCGAGCTCGAAATGCTGCAAATTTGACCCCAGCCGTTCACGTCACACCGCGGTTTTGAGCCTCATGGACCAGAAGGGACACGCGCGGCCTCTAGCTCGGCCAGGAGTGTCCCAGCTGCCACTCATTTAAGTACGTCCCCAATGAGTGGCCGAAGAACGTCCCCAACGACTGGTCAAAAATGGGCCATGTGTCCCAGTTGTGGAGACTCCTTGAGCCGTCTGGGTATCGCGAAGGATCGCGCACTCCCCCATCATCAAAAGTGACACACGCTACCAGTTGATGGGAGGCAACCATGGGCTTCTTTGACAAGATGTTCGAGAAGAAAGAGTGCGCGATTTGCGGTACCGAGCTGGGACTTCTAGGTAAGACAAAAATCAATGAAGGCTACCTGTGCAAAGAGTGCGCCGGCAAGCTCTCCCCCTACTTTCACGGCTATCGCTCCAGCACCGCGGACGATATCCGTGAGCAACTCGCCTACCGCGAGGCCAACGCCGAGCGCCTGTCTTCGTTCAACCCCACGCGCACGCTTTCTGCCGGGCGCACCAATATTATGCTCGATGAGGACGCGGGCCTGCTGATCATCACTTCGCAGAGCCGCTGGCGCGACGCCAATCCCGACATCATCGAGTTCTCGCAGGTACTCGGCTGCGATATGGATATCGACGAGCATCGCACCGAGATCTATCGCGAGACCAAGGACGGCGAGCGCGAGAGCTACAACCCGCCGCGCTACGACCTGGATTACGACTTTAACCTGACCATCCACGTCAACACGCCGTACTTTACCGAGATCAACCTGCGCGTGAACGACTCCACCATCGATCAGCGCGGCTCCATCGAATATCGCGAGGCCAAGCGCCAGGCAACCGAAGTCCGCGACGCGCTGGTGCAGCTGCGCCAGGAGACACGCGACAGCGTCGTGGCCGCCAAGGCCCCCAAGACCGCGGTCACCTGCCCCTTCTGCGGTGCAACCACCATTCCCGATGCCAGTGGGCGCTGCGAATACTGCGGCGGCGCCATCGGCGCATAGCCTCCGGCACGGAAAGGACCGATCATGGCCTTTGAGAGCGTCAACTATCAGTGCCCCGCGTGTGGCGGTCCCCTTCACTTTGCCAGTGCCGAGCAAAAGCTCGTCTGCGACTACTGCGATTCGCGTTTTGAAGTCGAAGAAGTCGAGGCCCTCTATCGCGAGCGCCAGGACAAGGCAGATGCCAAAGCCGATGCCGCGGCCGCGGCCCCCAAGCCTGCTGTCGACGATGCCGTGCAGGAGCTGGCTCAAAACGCCGGCTACATCTGCTCATCGTGCGGTGCCGAGCTGGTCTCGGACGGCACTGTCGCCGTTACCACCTGCCCATACTGCGGCAACTCCGCCGTGGCACCCGGCCAGCTCTCGGGCGACTTCTCACCCGACCTGGTGATTCCGTTTAAGCTCGGGCGCGACGATGTCATGGCCGCGCTCAAAGACCACTACAAGGGCAAGATCCTGCTGCCCAAGAGCTTTGTCACCGACAACCACATCGACGAGGTCCAAGGCGTTTACGTGCCGTTTTGGCTCTACGGCGCCCGCGTTGACGGCGAAGTGTACTTTGACGCGACCAACGAGACCGTGACCGAGGAATCCGACCGCACCGTCACGACCACCGACCACTACGATGCCTACCGCAAGGGAAATATCTCGTTTAAGCGCGTGCCCGTCGACGGATCGTCCAAGATGCCCGACGGCCACATGGACGCCATCGAGCCGTTTGACTACGACGCACTGCGCCCGTTCTCGGTCGCATATATGCCCGGTTACATCGCCAACCGCTACGACGAGGATTGCGAGACCTGCAAGGCGCGTGCCGAGCGCCGCATGGAGGAGAGCACGATCTCGGCCCTGCGCGAGACCGTCGTCGACGAATATGACGATGCCACGGTCGAAAGCAAGCAGCTCGACTACACCTGGGAAGACAGCGACTACGCCCTGTTCCCCGTGTGGATGCTTTCCACCTCGTGGAACGGCAAGAGTTATCTGTTTGCCATGAACGGCCAGACCGGTCGCATGGTCGGCGAGCTCCCCTGCTCCAAGCCCAAGCTCGCCATCGCCTCGGTGCTGTTCTTTGTGATCGGGTTTGTCCTCTCCCAGATTCTCTTTATGGGTGGGAATGCCTTCGATCCGGATTACCTCACCTTTGATGTCGAGGGCATCCTCATCAACATCGTCGCGCCGCTGATCATCGTAATCATCGCAGACGCGCTGCTGGTGGGCCAGCTCAAGACGGCCAACGAGGCCACCCACGCCGATTGCTACTGTGGCGAGCTCGACCTGACCGAGAAGCACGACACCTTCAGCCACACCGAGACCACCGTTGTCATGAAGGACAACAAGGACGATTAGCCATTCTGACCAATACCACCCGGCCTTTGACGAGAAAGGAAGATCACCATGGGACTCTTGAAAGCTGGATTGGGCGCTGCCGGCGGCGTCATGGCCGACCAGTGGAAGGAATTTATCTATTGCGAATCGATGCCCGCTGACGTCTTGGCCTGCAAGGGCAGTAAGCGCACCGGCGGCCGCAGCTCCAACACGCGCGGCGAGGACAACGTCATCTCCAACGGCTCCGTCATCGCCGTCAACGACGGCCAGGGCATGCTCGTGGTGCAAAACGGCAAGATCATCGAGGTCGCGCTGGAGCCCGGCGAGTTCGTCTTTGACACCGGCAGCGAGCCAAGCGTCTTCAGTGGCAACCTGGGCGACTCCATCAAGGAGACCTTCGCCAATATCGGCAGCCGTTTTACCTTTGGCGGCGACGCGGGCAAGGACCAGCGCGTCTACTTCATCAACACCAAGGAGATCATCGGCAACAAGTACGGCACCGCCTCGCCCGTGCCCTTCCGCGTGGTCGATAGCAACATTGGCCTGGACGTCGACATCTCCGTTCGCTGCAACGGCGAGTATTCGTACCGCATCACCAACCCGCTGCTGTTCTACACCAACGTGTGCGGCAACGTGACCGATAGCTACACGCGCGATAAGATCGACAGCCAGCTTAAGTCCGAGCTGCTCACCGCCCTGCAGCCCGCCTTTGCCAAGATCTCGGAAATGGGCATCCGCTACAGTGCCATCCCCGGCCACACCACCGAGCTCGCCCGCGCGCTCAACGAGGTCCTCTCGGCCGACTGGCGCGACCTGCGCGGCGTCGAGATCGTGAGCTTTGGCGTCAACTCCATCGCCGCCTCGCAA
>DBFOIV010000004.1:0-12410 GCA_048489175.1 Collinsella sp.
CCACCATGCGCGGCTTCGCGTACAATACCCGTATGAACAGGCTTTTCGACAAATCGATCGTGCTGGCGTGCTGTATTGCGGCCGCCATGGGTCTTGCTGTGGACGCTCGCCTGGTCGCGGCGTTTTGCCTTGGCGTTATTGCCACCTCGCTGGCCGAGGTCGCACAGGGAAACCGCGCCCGCCGTGCGAGCGAGACCGCGAGCTACGTTTACATCATCGCGGCAGTTTTCGTACCGCCGTTTGTGCCGCTTGCGCCTCTCGCCTTCTATGACATCGCGCGGCGCGTGCGCCGTGAGCACGCCTGGGTCGCGCTGGGCATTGGCTCCGTCTTGGCCTTTGCGCTCATCGCGGACCTTCGCACCGACGCGCTTACCGCCCGAACGCTCCTGCTGACCGCCATCCTTTCGGTTGCCGCCACCTTGCTATCGCTACGCACCGCCCAGTTGGAACGCGAGCAGCAGCGCATGCGCCGTACCCGCGACGAACTGCAGGAACGAGCCCTCGCGCTCGAAGCGCGCAACCGCGACCTCGCCGATCGCCAGGACTATGAGGTCGAACTTGCGACCCTGGCCGAGCGCGCCCGCATCGCGCGCGAAATTCACGACAACGTCGGCCACCAGCTCACGCGCGCCTCACTGCAGGCCGAAGCCCTACGCGTGGTCCACGCCGACGAGCCTGGCGTCGCCGATTTCGCCGACGTTAAACGCACGGTTGACGAGGCGCTCCAGCTTGTGCGCACCAGCGTCCACGCGCTCAACGACAACGCCGTCGACCTTTCCGTGCAGCTCGAACGCATTGTCGAAGGCACACGCTCGGACAGCGGCCCGCAGATTGAGCTTGAAGTTATGGCCGAACATGCGCCCGCAAACGTCGCCAACTGCTTTGCAGCGGTCCTGCGCGAAGCGCTCTCCAATACCATGCACCACGCTTGCGCCCAGACCGTCACCGTACGGTGCATGGAGCATCCGTCGTTTTACCAGCTCATTGTTACCGACGATGGCGTGGGTGAGGTCCAAGCAAGCGGCCGCGGCACCGCGGAGGGCATGGGGCTCGCCTCCATGCGCGAGCGCATCGAGGCGCTTGGCGGCACCTTCACCGCCGGCCCGCGTGCCGGCGCCGGCGGCTGGCGTGTGTTTGCCACCGTTCCCAAACAGCAAGGAGATGAGGGCCGATGAGGCTCATCGTTGTCGACGACGACCGCTTGGTGGTCGATTCGCTCAAGATTATCTTGGGCGCCCAGCCGCGGATCGAAGTGGTGGGCACCGGTGCCAACGGCAACGATGCGGTGGCGCTCTACGCCGAGCACGCACCCGATATTGCGCTGCTCGACATCCAGATGCCGGGACGCGACGGCCTTTCGGCCGCGCGCGAGATCCTCGAGCACGACCCTGCGGCGCGGGTGGTGTTTCTGACGACATTCTCGGATGACGAGTACATTGTGTCGGCGCTCAAGCTGGGCGCCCGCGGTTACCTGATCAAGACCGATGTCGCCGCCATTCCGCCAGCGTTGGCGCAGGTCATGGCTGGCAAGCGCGTGCTCGAGGGCAAGGCGATCGAGGATGTCGACTTTGATGGGGCGGACGCTGAAGCCGGTGCGACCCGCCGGCCCGCGGCCTTTGCCGGTCTGACCGACCGCGAGTTCGAAGTCGCCGAGCTCATCGCCCGCGGCCTCGACAACAAGGAGATTGCCGCCACGGCTTATATGGGAGAAGGCACGGTGCGCAACCACATCAGCTCGATCCTTGCCAAAATGGGCCTGCGCAACCGCACGCAGATCGCCATCGCCTACCTGCGAGGCTAGCCGCTGGCTGCCGCCAATTTGATGCCATTCCAAAACTATGCCGGTTTACTACGATGAACCGCATATCTCCGACCACGGCAAATTGCGCACTTACAAAACCGCAGGTAGAACACTTGCGATATTTGCAAAAATGCGGGTGTGGTCAGGAATCTCGGATTCATCGTAGTAAACCGGCATAGTTTTGTTCGGGCGGCCCTGCACGAGTGTCTCCGCCAGCCTCGCGGGACCAAAATGATCCGTTTTCTTCCGCCCGCGGAGATCGACTGACGGCGCCCGCCACGAAATCGGCCCATCTACTACGTTTGACTCGATACCCCTGACCATACCTTCGTTTTGAACAAAACCGCAGGCGTTCTACCTGCGGTTTTGTTTTCGCGCTTTTTGGCATGGTTGGGGGTAAGGGGCTAAACGTAGTAGATGGGCCGGTTTCGTGGCAGGCCCTTCTCGCCTACGCACAAAAGCGCCGCCACGGAGGAGGGAGATACCTCCGTGGCGGCTGGGGCTGGGGGTGGGGCTATGTTCTGGCTCCCCGCCGGCCGCCCGGGGCCTTTTGCCCCCGGGCGCTGCCAGCGTGCCTAGCGCTTACGGATACCCCAGACCAGGGCACCGACACCGGCCATGGCAATAACAAATGCCATGAGCAGTGCGGCGGCCTGTTGGTCACCCGTGGTGGGCAGGAAACCCTTGACCGTCTTGACGATGTTCGTCACGGTCTTGGGCGTGCCGGGGTCGGGCGTCGGCACGGGCGTCTCGGGCTTCTTGTACGTGTTGTTGAACACGATACCCTCGACGCTTTTGTCGCCCTTAGTATAGGTAACGCTCGCCTTGAGGTTACCCTCGCCGTCGTCGACCACGTTAACGGTCGCGGTAAAGACGGACTTGTCGTAGGTCATACCGGCCTCGTCACCCTTGACCTCGCTGATGATGTAGACGTACGTACCGGGCTCGTCGTACTCGAGCTTGTCGAAGTTGATCTTGCCGTCGGCATCGTTGGTAACCGTAGACTCGATGTTCTCGCCAACGAGCTTAAAGCTAAACTCGTCCTTCTTGAGCTCGCGTCCCTCGAGCACCTTGACCGCGCCGATGGAAACCTGCGTGGGCATGGCGTGATACTTGTTGGTAAAGCCAGCCGACTCGGTGGTTCCCTCGAGCTTGTGCGTCACGGTCAGCGTGCCATCGCCGTTGTCGGAGACGGTGGTCACGACGGTGTAGGTCGTGCCGTCATAGGTGACGCCCTTGTACAGGCCGAGCGCGTTGGGGCAAGCCTCGCGCAGCGTGTACGTGTGCGTGCCGGGTGCCTCGTAGCTGATCGGACTCAGTGTCACAGTGCCGTTGGCGTCGTTGGCGCCGCTTGCGACAACCACGTCGTCCTCGAGCAGATCGAACGTGAACTCGCCGACTGCAAGGTCGCGTCCGGTCAG
Organism: Collinsella sp.; assembly: GCA_048489175.1. Lineage (GTDB taxonomy): Bacteria > Actinomycetota > Coriobacteriia > Coriobacteriales > Coriobacteriaceae > Collinsella. The sequence continues at coordinate 3,223 of DBFOIV010000004.1, forward strand.
ACGCTTGACCGTCTTGACCTGATCGGTCACGGACGAATCGGTAGGCGTTACGCTGTAGGTGTTGGTGAACGTGAAGGCAGCACCGTCGTCGCCTTCGCGCTTGACGCTCAGATGTCCGGCGCCGTCGTCAGTCACGGTATAGGAAACCTTGCGCGTGGCGTTGGCATCGTTGGTCACGCCAGGGGCGCTGCCGGTCTCGGTCACCGTATAGGCAAAGGTGTGCGAGCGCGGAGCGGTGGGGGCCGCAGGCTCGGACTCGTCGCCGGGCTCGTCAGCGTTGGCATCAGCGTCGGCGCCGGCCTCTGCCTCGTCAGCGTCGACGTCGTCAGCTTCGTCTGCCTCGGCCTTATCGGTCGCATCGTCCGTCACGCCCAGAGCGCGGTTGAGGTCCTCGAGCGTAAAGTGGATCTTGCCAAAGTCCACGTTACCGGCTGCGTCGTTGGTTACGGTCGTGCGTTCGGGCATCGGGGCACCTGCCTCGTCGGCGGTCACGGTAAAGGTGAACTTACCCGTGATGTCGGCCGGGGTCAGGCCCTCGGCAACCTGGAGCTTCTTAGTACCGGTGAGCGCGGCATCCACGGCGTCGGCGCCGTAGGCGTTCTCGAACAAGGGCTCGACGCCGCCGTAGTCGACCGTCGCCGTCAGGGTACCGTCACCGTTGTCGACGACGATAACCTTAAAGCCAAAGCTCCACGTTGTAGCGGAAACGCCATTCGGCAGCCCGAATAAATCTTCGTAGGCCGTGTAGTTAATGGTCCAGGCAAGCTTGCCGTCCTTATCGGTACGATAAGCAAGCCCAGCAGCCTCAAGATTAGCAAGCATCTTGGTGTCGTAGTGCAGCGTATCAAAGCTCACGTGCCCGCCGATATTGGGCTTGAGGTTTTCGTATGCCACAAGCTCACCCTGATAGGCGATGCCGAACCAGAACTCGCCGTCGGCCATCGGGCGACCGGTCAGAGTCTTGGTGGCAACGACCTGAGCAGCGGTACCACCAGGCGTGTTGGTCATAGCGCTGTAACTGTTGTGGAACGGCACCAGGGCCTTCTCGACCTTGTTCTCGCCACTCTTGTGGACCGTCTCATGCGTGCCCTCGGGACCACCGGAAACGGTCGTCGTAGCAGTGAGCGTACCGGCGGTGTCGTCGGCGATGGCGATCGTCACCGTGCGTACGGCGTCATCGTAGGTGTAACCGGGCTGGCCGTCGTTCTTTTCGGCCACGGTGTACTTGAAGGTCTTGCCGGCGTCAGCCTGCGTAAATTTAACCTCATGACCAGACAGAATGTCGATCAGTCCGACCGTTGCCTCTGCCGCTGCGGGGGACTTGAAGCTATTAGCCCCGGGCAGCAGACCGAGCGCGCGAGCCGAAGCGTCGTCAGCGGGTGTCACGGTAAAGGTGAACTGACCCTCGGTCATGGGGCGGCCGTCCAGATACTTGCTGAGCCACAGACCGCCGGCCGCGGTGTAGTTAAGCTCAGTGCGGTACGTGTTGGTAAAGCGTCCGTTTTCCTTCTTGGTGACGTTGGCGGTCAGGTTGCCATCGCCGTCCTCGGTCACGGTTACTTCGGCGGTCGCGACGTGGGAGTCATACGTCATGCCGACCGTATTACCCGCGTTCTCGCGGATCTCGTACTTGTAGGTTCCGGCAGCCGTGTAGCGAATCTTGCCGAACTTGATGGCGGCAATGCCGTCCTTCGCATCGTGCTTGCTCACGGTTACGGTTGCAGGATCGGGTAGCGGAGCGCCATCGGGGGCGGTAATGGTAAAGCCGAACTCGTCCCCATCCGTCCACTCGCGACCGTCGATGGCCTTGCTCAGGTCAAAGTCGAGGTCTGCATCGGTCGGGGTCACGCTGTAAGTGTTCTTGAAGGTTGCGGTCTTGGCGTCCTTCAGGGCATGCTCGGCCTTGAGGGTGCCGTCGCCGTTGTCCGTGATGGTGGTCTCGATGGTGTACTCGGCGTCACTGTAGGTGATGCCCTTGCTGGTGGTTCCGCCGTTGGCCTCGCGCAGCGTGTAGGTGTGCTTGCCGGCCTCGGTGTACTTCACGGCGCCCATCGTGATGTTGCCGCTGGCGTCGTTGGTGCCGGTGGCGACGACCTTGTCGCCCTCGACGAGCTCGAAGGAGAACTCGCTGTCCATGAGATTGCGGCCAGTCAGGACCTTGTTCGCGGTGATCTGGTCGGTAACGCTCGTCTCGACAGGCGTCACGTTATAGGTATTGGTGAACGTAAATGCCACATCGCCGTCCGGCTTGCGGGATACGCTCAGATTGCCCTTGCCGTCATCAGTCACGGTGAAGGAAACCTTGCGCGACAGCTTGGCGTCGTTGGTCACGCCAGCCACTTCGCCGGACTCGGTCACGGTGTAGGTAAAGGTGTGCTCGCGCTTCTCGGGCTTCTCGCCCAGAGCCTTGTTAAGGTCGTCGAGCGTAAAGGCGATCTTGCCAAAGTCGACCTTGCCGTCAACGTCGTTGTGCACGCTCGTGCTCGCAGGCATAGGCGCGCCCTCTTCACCGGTCACGGTAAAGGTGAACTTGCCGGTGATATCAGCCGGGGTCAGAGCGTCGTCAACCTGCAGATTCTTGATACCCGCAAGCGATGCCTCGGTAGCATTCGTGGTGTAGGCGTTCTTGAACTCGATGCTCTTGACGTCCTTGGCGTCCTTCAGCTCGTGCGTGGCAACCAGCTGGCCCTTGCCGTTATCGGCGATGGTCGTCACGATGGTGTAGACCGCGTCATCGTAGTCAATACCGCCGGCGTTGCCCTTAACCTCATGCAGCTTGTAGGTGTGCTGGCCGATCTCGGTGTACTTGATGGCACTGAACGTCACCTTGCCGTCGGCGGCGTTCTTAACGGTCTCGACAGGCTTAACTTCCTTGTCAATGATTTCGAGCAGCTCAAAGCTGAACTCGTCGGCCGTAAGGTCACGCCCGGTCAGAGACTTGGTCACGGTAATCTGGTCGGTGACGCTGGACTCAACAGGATTCGTGGCGTAAACGTTCTTGAACTCGGTCTCGCCCGAGGTCACCTTCACGCCAGCGCTCAGCTCACCCTTCTTGTCGGGCGCTACCGTCACGGTGATCTCCGCGACGCTACCGCTGTAGGCAATGCCGTCAATCGTGGTCCCGGCGTGCTTTTCGCTAACCTTGTAGACGTACGTGCCAGGCTCGGTGTATTCAATCGTGCCGAAGTCGATGGCAGCCTTGCCCTTGTCGTCCAGGTCGGCCCCGTGCACGATCGCAGTCGTAGTCGCAGGCATCGGAGCATTGCCCTCGGACGTCAGCCCAAACTCAAACGTGTCCGTATCCGTCCAAGCGCGGCCCTCGAGCACCTTGGTTAGACCAAAGCTGGCCTTGGTGTTCACCATTGCCGGCATCATGTCATACGCAAAGCTGATCTTGCCGTTGTTGCCCAGGTAGGAATTGACATGCGTCGCGGTCGCCTTGGCGGACACGTTATTCCACTTGGGGTTGAGAACGTCGGTCGCGGTGCCGGTGTTGTTGCCGCCCACGCTCTTCTTGGTGGTGTGGAGCTCATCGATAAAGGCCAGGCGCGCGGTTCCCACGCTAAACGACAGGTTTCCGTCCTTGTCGGCAACTATAGCGCCGTCAAACTTGGCAGCGTCGCCACCGATGAACTCGATGACGGCGGTGGTGGGCTTGGCCTCGCCGTTCTTGCCCTGCTCCTCAAACTCATCCTTGTAGTAATAGGTGCCTTTCTCTGCCAGTGAATTCTTTGCGGGCTGTGTGCAGTCCTTGTCCGTGTAAATGGGAGTCTGCTTCTGGAAGTAGTAGTAGCGGTTGGTGTCGGCCGGCTCAAAGGTCGCAACCGTATCGCCCAACGCACCACCGCTCCACTTGTTCGCGTAGAAGCTCACGGTCTTGGTGCCGTTGGCAACAGCCGTATTGCTCTCGATGTAATCCTTGAGCCCCGTTACCTTCTCGGGCGTAAACAGGTTGTCGAGTGCGACCTTCTTCACGCTCGAGGCATACTTCACCTGGATGGGCTTAACGGTATCGACCGAAAGCTTGCCGTCTACGGTCTTAAAGTGACTCAGCGGAATCAACGACGCGGGAATGTTGACCGTTACGATATCGCCCTTCTGGGGATTGTCGTCGCCGGCACGCTGCGCGGTAATGAGCAGGTCTTTTGCCTTGCCATCGAACTCGTACGTATCGGTCTTGGTTTCTTTGTTGACCGTCTTGCTCGAATTGGTAAACGGCGTGCCGTTGATGACGACCTCGGTGAAGCTGTCGACCTGCATAAAGTCGCCCAGCTCGTCGGTAAACGTGATGTAGCCGGACTTGGTCTCGTCGTAGCCCTTATGGATTTCGGTCGGATAAGGCGCCTCCGATGTGATGGCCTGCGAGATGTCGTCGAAAACCTTCTTGAGCTCTTCGGCATTGGTCGCCGACTTGTAGTAGTCGGCGTTTTCCGCGCGTGCACCATGAGTATCCCATGCCGTGGCATTGGGGTAGTTGCTCGAAACGGCCTGCATGAACTTGTTCTCTTTTTGGCTTTTTCCCGAATCCTGGATACCAGCGCTGGGATCCGCGCCATCAAAGATGCCGATAGTATAAACGGTGGCCTTGCTGTCCTTCATGTTCTTGGCAGCCGCCACGGCAGCGTTAGCAACCGTAGGATCAAACTTGTCAATTTTCGTTGGCGTGCCGTCGGTAAAGAACACAACAATCTTCTTGGCGTCCGCGCGACCAGAAGTGATACCCTCTGCCAGCTGCAGACCATTGTCGGCGCGCGTTGCACCAGCGGGTGTAATCTGGGCAATCCTATGCTTAAGAGCTTTCACGTTGCCGCCGGAGCAATCGGTCAGGTCTTTCATAACCTGTGTGTAATTGTAGGTGTATCCTCCGTCACGATACGTCTCGTTGCCGATATTGTTGGACGTCTTGCCCGCAAACTTAACGATAGCAACCTTATGCTGCCTATCCACGCCCTCGATGCCCTCGTTTTGTTTGGCAATGGCGTCGATGAAGCTGCTGGCAGCGCTCTCCAGCGCATCGATGCGCCTGGTGGGATCTCCACCGCCCATCTCATGATCCATCGAGCCAGAGGCATCCAGCACCATCACGATGTCGAGCGGCGTGGTAACCGTCACGGTTGAATTAGAAGTCGAGGACATCGCCGAAAGCGTGGTCAAAAAGTCCGACTCTTCGTTTTCCTCGGTTGCCTTGACCGTCTTGTCGGTCCAGATTCGACCGACGTTTTGGGTCGTTACCTTATTGCCACCGTGGCCTGCCGCCCAGATTTCCCAGCGACCGCTGGTGTCGGGGTCGGCGACCTTTCCGGTCATTATCGGTCCGTCCATTCCTGTGCTGGACCTGGCGTTGGCCTCGGGCAGCATGGCGAATGCTGCGGCTGGCAACACCAGCACTACGGCCAGTATCACCGCCAAGAGACCCCTCGTGTACTTACCCATCGTGTCTCCCTTCTCGCGGTCTCAGACCTTGCATCAGCCTAAAGTTACGAAATGAGACACAATTAGGGCAGGTGACACACGTTCCAGATTTGATTTTGGGCGTGAGACAAATGTCTCACCAAAGTTGAGACACGAGAGTTTTCGCAGGAAAACGGATGCGACTCGGAGCCAACAGGTCAAAATGATCCGTTTTCCTCCGTCCCCGGGGGAGCAGTTGGTAACGCTCGCCACGAAATCGGGCCATCTACTACGTTTGACTCGATACCCCCGACCATAGCCGCTTTTCATGAAAAACCGCAAGCGTTCTACCTGCGGTTTTCATTTCGCATTACTTGACGTGGTCGAGGGCTGCCGCCTAAACGTAGTAGATAGGCCCATTTCGTGGCAGACGGGTCACGCGGCAGCCCTCGTGAGGCAAAAATGATCCGTTTCCCTCTGTCCACGGGAGATCAAGGGCTGCTACGGATATGGTGCTATTTCAAAACTATGCCGGATTACGGGGCTAAAGTCGGAGTCCTCATCCATACAGCCTTTTTTTGAAAAACGGCAAGCAGTCTACCTGCGGTTTTGTTTTTGGGATTTTCTGTATGGTCGGAGGTTCGCTATCCAGCCCCGTAATCCGGCATAGTTTTGTTCGCGACGGCACAACCGCGCGTTTAAGCGCGGGGCCGGTGGGGCATTTTGCCCCACCGGCCCCTATTCCAGCGCTATGCCGGCTTGGTTTCTATCGTGAGAGTCTTGTCCGCCGCAACCGGAGTACGGGCGGTATCCATGCTCAGGCAGTGCTTGGGGCAGCTTTCGATGCACTCGCCGCACACCACGCAGGCGTACGGGTCGATCGACCACGTTCCACCCTTGCGATCGACCGCGAGCGCGCCCGCCGGGCAACGGCGCGCGCACATGCCGCAGCAGATGCACACGTCCATGTCGTTGACGATATGCCCGCGCAGGCGCTCGGGTGCCGTCAGCTTCTCCTGCGGATAGCACACCGTGACCGGCTGCTTGACCATAGAACCCAAGGCCGTCTTGGCAAATGTCAGTAAACTCATGCCGCGCCTACCTTTCCGTGCAGCTAATGCAGGGGTCGATGGTCAGGATAATCATGGGCACGTTGGCAAGGAGTACGCCCTGCAGCGCATGCGTCAGACCCGCCAAGTTCTGCGACGTCGGCGTGCGCACGCGGAAACGGTCCAGGTTCTTGGTGCCGTTGCCGCGCACATAGTAATACGCCTCGCCGCGCGGCTGCTCAATCACAACCTCGCCGCGCGCGCCGTCGGCCGGCGTAAGCTTGGTGCGCCCGCCAATCCCGTCGTGCGGAATCTTGCCCACAAGCTCCTTAATGATGTCCATGGCCTGCGTGACCTCGGCGCAACGCACCTGGCAGCGGGCATAGCAATCGCCATCGGTAGCAACGATGGGCTCAAACGCAGCCAGATCCGCATAGGCACCGTCGTCAAACATGCGCACGTCGTAATCCACGCCCGATGCGCGCCCAAACGGACCGACCATCGAAAGCTCCAGCGCGTCTTTCTTGCTGATCACGCCCACGCCATGCAGGCGCTCGCCGCAGCTGTTGTCGTCCAAAAACGTATGCACCAGGGCCTCGTAGTCGGGGCGCATGGCTTCGAGCGTCTCGACAATGCCCGCCAGCTCGGAGTCCTCGATATCGTGCTTAAGGCCGCCGATCTCGTTAATCGACAGAATCACGCGCCCGCCGCAGGTGCTCTCGAAGATCTTGAGAATCTGCTCGCGCAGCGTCCACGAACGATAGAACAGCGCCTCGAAGCCAAAGGCATCGGCGAGCAGGCCCAGCCACAGCAGATGCGAGTGAATGCGCGAAAGCTCGTGCAAAATGGTGCGGATATACTGCACGCGGTCGGGCACCTCGATTTCGAGCATGCGCTCGCAGGCGCTGGCATAGCCGTAGCTGTGGCCCACGGCGCAAATGCCGCAGATGCGCTCGGCGATGTAGCCAAACTGATGCATGTCGCGCTTTTCGGTGAGCTTCTCGAGCCCGCGGTGCACAAAGCCGATCTGCGGAATTGCCTCGATGACGCGGTCGTCCTCGATCACCAGGTCCAGATGAAGCGGCTCGGGCAGCACCGGGTGCTGCGGGCCAAACGGAATAACGGAGCGATGTGCCATGGACCTTACGCCTCCTTTTTCTGCTTGTCGCGGGCGGCCTTGGCGGCAAGCGCCGCGCGGACCTTGGCCGCTTTCTCGGGATCCATGGCGGCGAGCTTTGCCTCCATCTCGGCAGCCTTGAGCGCGGCCCTCGCAGCAGCTTCATCGTCCTGAGTATCGGAGCCGGCAGCCGCAGCGGGCTGAGCAGCGGCGCCCGCGGCGTCGCCGGCGCTCGCAGCACCCTCCCCTGCAGCAGCCGCAACCGCGGCGGCCTTTTCGGCCGCGGCTTTGCGCGCCTTGGCCTCGGCGGCGGCACGGACCTTCATGGCCTTCTTGCGTGCGGCCTTCACCTCGGGCGTGATTACACTCATGGGCTCGGCGGTCGAGACCTGGTAGAAAAAGCCGTTAAAGTCAACCTGCATGTCGGTGATGGCAAGACCAAATAGGTCGTGGGCCTCATTTTCAAACGGGAACACCGCCGGATAGTACGAGCTGATGGACGGAATCTCCTGGTACTGATCAATTCCCTCAACCATCAGGTTCTCGATCGCATAGCTGCCGTCCTGCGCAATATGCTCCTGAGCAGCACGAACGTCGATAAACGTATAGACCAGGCGATACGATCCGTCGTCCACACAGCGCTCGGCGTGCATCTGCACAAAGCGCGCGCCGACGCCCTTGAGCGCTTGGACATGCGACAGGAGCTCGTCAATCCCGACGGTGGTATAGATAGCCTTTTGCATTACTCGGCCTCCTTTGCAGCGGCGGGCACGACGGGCGTCCCAGCGGCCGTGTCGCCGGCCCCCGCAGCCACAAACCCGTCCTCGCCCAGCTCAACGCCGCCATCCCAGGTAGCAGCGCCGCCCACGGTAAGCGGATCGCCGCCAGCACGCATCACGGCCTCCTTCTGATCCAGGATGCCGCACGCCTCCACAATGGCATCGATCACGGTCTCGGGACGAATGGCGCACCCGGGCGCGTACACGTCCACGGGAATCGCGCGGTCCACGCCGCCGATCACGTTGTAGGCATCGCGGAACACGCCACCCGAACACGCGCAGATACCGCAGGCCACCACGCACTTGGGCTCGAGCATCTGGTTGTAGATCTGGCGCACGACGGGCAGGTTCTGGGCATTGACCGACCCCGTCACCAAAAAGATGTCCGCATGCTTGGGGTTGCCGGTGTTGACCACGCCAAAGCGTTCCGCATCGAACAGCGGCGTGAGCGAGGCCAACACCTCGATATCGCATCCGTTGCAGCTCGAACCGTCGTAATGAATAACCCACGGCGAGCGCGACATTTTATGATCCATGGATGCCGCCTCCTAAATAAACACGTCGACGAGGATGGGCATAAGGTTGAGCAGGCCAAACACCAGCGCCACGCCCCATCCGAGCCTAAAGCAGCTGCGCCAGGTGCTACGTGCGAAGGTGTTGTCGATCAGGACCTCGACAAAATACGTCGCGGCCATAACGACCAGGGCGACCACCCAGCTCACCGGGTTGTCCCAAACAAAGAACATGCCCACCCACATCAAAAACAGCACGGTCTCGCACCAGTGCATAAGGGTCATCTTGGCCAGCGTGCCGCCGCTCATCTCGGTGGCGACGCCCTGGACAATCTCCTGA
>DBFOIV010000005.1:0-2930 GCA_048489175.1 Collinsella sp.
ATCATCCCCTGGTTGGCGACGACCTGTACGGAACGCCGCGCCCCTGCGGCCTCATGCTTCACGCCCACAGCGTGTCCTTTACGCATCCCGTAACCGGCGAGCACATCCACATCGAAGCCCCCTGCCCCTGGGAGCCCTAAACCACCACAATGGGGACAGGCACCTTTGTGGTGGTTTTGCCGCAATGGTTCAACCGCGGTCCCAAAATGTCTCGATCTGTAACAGTTAGAACCCATTTTCCGGTCCATCTGTTACAGATCGAGACATTCAAATCCCCCTTAAGGGAAAATCTCAATCTGTAACACCTAGCCCACTTTTAACGGTCCAGTTGTTACAGACTTAGACAAACCGGCAGACAACGAAAGCGGCAACGCCCGTGATGGACGTTGCCGCTTTTCTATTGAGAAAACTACTCGGTTTTCGTTACTAACCACCACAATGGGGACAGGCACCTTCGTGGTGGTTTTGGCCTTGTCTCGCTGTTAGACAGTGATGACGTTGTCCATTGCCCGGTACTTGGCGGGGACCTCGCCCGCAGTGATAATCGTTGCGTCGCGGAAGTCCGCGAACTTGACGGGCGCCACCATGCCAAATTTACTGGCGTCCGAGATTACGAAGCGTTTGGCGGTATGGCGCATCGAGATACGCTTGACCTGTGCTTCCTCGATATCGGGCGCCGTGAAGCCCTGCTCGGCGGCAATGCCGTTAGAGCCCCAAAAGCCACAGTTGAAGTTATAGCGGTCCAGGGTTGCCAAGGCATCGGGGCCAACGAGCGCCTCGGTCTCGGGTTTGAGCTCGCCGCCCAACACCACGGTACGCATGCCGCGCAAAGCAAGGTGCTGAGCATGGAGCACGGAATCGGTCACATAGGTGACATCTTCAAGGTGTGGAAGATGCTCGATGAGCCTCAGCGTCGTCGAGCCCGAGTCGATGTATACAAAGCTCTCGGGCTCCACAAGCGCCGCCGCACGGGCGCAGATACGCTCCTTGTCGTCGTTATGGAGGTCGCTGCGCTCATTAAGCGTTAGGTCGCGCGTCACGTGCGCGCGCTCAAGACTCGTCGCTCCACCGTGGACCTTGGCGATGCGATGAGCTCGGTCGAGCGTCTGCAGGTCGCGCCGAATGGTAGACGCCGTCACGCCCAGGGCTTCGGCAAGCTCCGGCACGGTAACCGAGCCGGCCTGCTGCACCATCGACACGATCGCGTTGAGCCTATCTTCCGCAAGCATCGCTTACTCCTCCTCGGGGTACACAACTCCCCAGTCGGCGCGGAGCTTGGTCATAAGCTCCATAACATCAGAAGCATAATCCAGCAGCTCGCGCTTGGAGTCGTCGCCGGCAACGGCCTTCTCCAGGTCGGCCATCTCATAGCACAGGGCGTAAGCCTCGGTGCCGGCGTGGACCTCCTCGCGGTGGCCGTCCGCAGTCCACACGATGGTCGCGTGATCGGCACGCGGATATTCATTGACCTCGATGTAGCACTTGTCGAAGCTGATGACCGAGCGCTTGGGCTGCTTGGAGTGGAGCGTAAGGCTCACGACGCCCAGCTGCTGCTCGGCATTTCGGCAGACGATGCCACCCGCGACGTCAACGCCAGTCTCGCAGGTGTTGCCCAGCGAAACGACCTCAGCGGGCTGGCTTGCCATAAAGAGGCGCATGACGGACAGGGCATAGACGCCAATATCGAGCATGGCACCGCCAGCAAGGTTGCGATTGTAAAAGCGGTTGGTCAGGTCGCCGTACTCCTTGTAGCTGCCAAAGTTGAGCTGGGCGAGGTTCATGCGTCCAAAGTCGCCGGCGTCCATGCGGCGGCGCAGTTCCTGATACAAGGGCATGTGGAGCACCGTGGTGGCATCCATAAGGACCACGTTGTGCTCGTCGGCGATGGCACGGGCCTCGTCGAGCTCGGCAGAGTTGAGGGTAATGGCCTTCTCGCAGAGTACGTGCTTACCAGCTGCCAGAGCGGCTCGCAGGTAGGTGATATGCGTGTTGTGCGGCGTGGTGATATAGACTGCGTCAATGTTCGGATCGGCGTAGAGGTCCTCGACCGTTTCATAGACCTTCTCGATGCCATATTGCTCAGCAAAAGCCTGAGCCTTGGACAGCGTGCGGTTGGCGACGCCCGCAAGCTTGCGACCGGCAAGAGCGAGAGACTGGGCCATCTGGTTGGCGATAACGCCGCACCCGATCACAGCCCAACGAAGCTCGGGAGCCGTAAAGATATCATCGGGGAATGGCTTGTCCTGGACCGAAGTGAACGCTGCTTTTGCGGCTGCTTCGGCGTCGAGCGGAGCCTGTTTGGAATCTGCCATTATGTGCCTCCTGAGTCATCGGAAGTCCTTCATTTCCAACAGCCTTATATTCGCACAAATGCGCGCGCATTTGCTTGTATTTGCGTGTTTATTTGTTTATCGGTCATTATTTAACCATAGTTAGCAGATATTTGCGCGGCCATGCGCATCATCGCGCAAGACTCTGCGCGTAAATGCGCATGCGACAAACCTTGTGAAACATATAGGGGCGGAGCACCATAGCCCTAAAGACAGAGCCAGCTGCATTACTTCACCCCTCTGGGGGCACCAGACATCAAAGGACTGTCCCTAGGTGCCGCTTTCGTTGAAGCCTATCCCAGATGGCCAGATATACAAATCTAAAGACTGTCCCCATCAACTAGCCGTTTAAGAACATCCCCAACGACAAGTCATTTAAGTCTGTCCCCAATGAGTAGGGATAGAAAAAGGCCCGGGTGCCTTGGGGCATCCGGGCCTTTGCTAGCAACTTGATGTTGCGGGCAGCTTAGAACTTGTGGCCGCACTTCTTGCAGACGCGCAGCTTGTTCTTGCCGTCCTTCTCGTGACCGACGCGGGTAACCTTACCGCACTCGGGGCAAACGAGATTGACGTTGGAGGCGTCGATAGGAGCCTCCTGCG
>DBFOIV010000006.1:0-31406 GCA_048489175.1 Collinsella sp.
CAAGGTAGACGATGACCGCAAGACCGGCGTGGTCAAGCGCTGTGTTCAAACCGAGGTCGAGCCAAACGCCCGCCAACGCCGCCACGGCACATGCGCCGGCAAGCCCATTGGGAAACCGTCGCTCTCGGGCATCAATTGCCACGCCGGCAAAGATGCAAATCCAAAACGGGATATAGGCCATCGGACTCCTCCTCGAGCTGCATCGCAAAAGCAAAAACCACCACAAAGGTGCCTGTCCCCTTTGCGGTGGTTTTGGTGGTGGTTATTTGGCGCCTTGCATGACCTCGTCAAGGGTAACGTTGACGGCGTGCTGCGTCGGCACCCAGTCGACCTTCAGGAACAGCGCGGCCACCGTGATGGGGATATAGCTGAACATAAAGATCGGGAAGGTAAACAGGTTAGTCACCAGGCGCCACTTTTGCGCGCAGTGAATATGCTTGTACTCAAAGATAGTCGTGAGCAGCGCCAGGATAAAGAACGTCTGATACATCATGGCGAAGGTCATAATGAGCGAAGCGGCGCACGCCTGCATCTCGACTTCGGTTGCCAAGAAACCATGCGAAAGGCCACCCACAATCAAGAACGTCGCATTAGCGAGCATCGAGATCAGCGATAGCAGCATACCCGGGGCGATCGTCATGAACATGTCGTAGGCGGCAAAGCGATGATAGCGGAACATCGACTTGACCAGATGCTTACCGTAGGTAAAGAACACCTGGTAAAAGCCCTTGGTCCAGCGCATACGCTGCTTCCAGGATGCCTTGAACGTCACGGGTTGCTCGTCAAAGAACTCCGCCGGCGCATAGCCAATGCGAATACCGTGAATAGCGCAGAACGTAGTGAACTGAATGTCCTCGGTCAGCGTGTGGAACTGCCAACCGTGCATGCCCTCGATAACGCTTGACGAGATAAGGTAACCCGAACCCGAAACAGCGCAGGACGTCTTACAGATATTGCGCGCGTTGTTGAGGAAGCGCGCCTCGCGTAGATACCACGTGGCATTAGCAGCCGAGATCCACGAGCTGCCGAAGTTCTTGGAATTGCGATAGCTCGTGACCACATGGAAGCCCTGGTCAAAGGCATCGTTCATCTTGGACACGTAATCGCGGGAGATAACGTTGTCGGCATCGAAGATAAAGTAGCCCTCAAACGTGTCGGGATACTCGTTGAGAATGCGATCGAAACCAAAGTCCATGACCCAGCTCTTGCCCTTTCGGGCCAGGTCATTGCGCTCGTAAACAATGGCACCGGCCTCGCGTGCGAGCTGAGCGGTGTTGTCGGTGCAGGCGTCGGCAACGACAAAGACCTCGATAAGCTCGGACGGATAGTCCTGGTCCTTGATGGAGCGTACGAGATTGGCAATTACGGCTTCCTCGTTATGCGCCGCGATAAAAAAGGCATAGCGATGGAGTTTTTTGGCCTTGGGAGGCGCGACCTCGCCACGAAGAGCGCCAATGACAAAGAAGACCACCTGGTACAGAAAGCAGACCGTGAGCAGCGTGACGACAATCTGGTTGAAGATCACGATGGGTGTGTTGGTTTGTAAAAAGGCGAGCATGCAGGCTCCCAGCAACGCGTAACGTAAACAATCGTATATCTTACCGCAGGCTTACCGAGTTCAAGAAACCACCTAATACCGGCTAGGCTTCGAGCAGGCCGAGCTGCGGGACGATGTCGTCGCCGGCGGCAGTGCGACCGAGCGAGCGCGGAGCCAGATCGTCGAGAACCGCAGCGAGATCCCACGGCAACTCGTCGCGGCACTCAATGCGCTCCCCCGTCACGGGATGTTCGAACGCCACGCGCCAGGAATGCAGAAACTGCCTGGTCAGACCCTGGTCGGCGCGTGCATCGCACTTACCGTAAAGTGGATCGCCCACGCAGGCGTGGTTGATATGGCGCATATGCACGCGAATCTGATGTGTGCGGCCCGTAAACAGGTGGCACTCGACGAGCGTATAGCCGTCGTCAAAACGTGTGGAATCGAAGCGCTCGAGGACCTTAAAGGTCGTGATGGCTTGGCGCGCAAAGGGATCATCGGATACCGCCATCTTGACACGGTCACGCGTAGAACGGGCAATGCCGGTGTTAATGGTGCCCTCATCCATAGCGATATGACCGTGAACGAGCGTAATGTAACGACGGTCGAGCGTGCGTGTACGGATAAGATTTTGGAGCGCGCGCTGGGTGTCGTCGTCCTTTGCCGCAAGCATGAGACCCGAGGTATCGCGATCCAAACGATGCACAATCCCGGGGCGGTCCTCACCCTGCACGGTACCAAGATGGTCGATGCCACAGTGGTAGACCAGAGCGTTCGCAAGGGTGCCGCTCTCGTGGCCATGGGCGGGATGGCACACCAGGCCCCGCTGCTTGGAGAGCACGATAAGGTAGTCGTCCTCGTAGCGGATATCGAGGGGAATGGCCTCGGGAATCACGTCGGTCGGGTCGTGCGGCTCGGGCAAGTCGACCGAGATGCGGTCGCCGGCGCGTACGGCGTACTTTTTAGAGAGACAAGTCTCACCGTTGACGGCAACGGCGCCTCCCTCGATCAGATGCGCGCAGGCAGAGCGCGTGGGACAGCCATCGTTGGCGCCCAGATAGGCATCGAGACGCTGACCAGCGCAATCGTCGGCAACAAGAATATGGATGTCGGCCATTAGCGCTCATTCCTTTCGCGGATCTTGCGGGCACGCTCCCCACGCTGCTTGGCTTTGCGCTTGGCGCGTGCCTCATCACGGGCATTGAGCTCGGCAGTCGCATCAACTTCGCGGGCCGCAGGGCTCAAGAACATGTAGCCGATAAGGGCAAGCACGACGCCTACGGTGATGCCGATATCGGCCACGTTAAAGACGGGGAAGTCGATGAAGGTGGTGGCAATAAAATCGGTCACGAAGCCAAAGACAAGGCGATCGATCGCGTTGCCGATAGCGCCGCCAGCAACCATAGCCATGCCCACAACCTCAAGATGGGCGAGCTGGGATGCACGAACGAGGTACACGGCGATAGCGATAATGACCGCCAACGCCAGCACGGCAAACGCGATGCCATGCCCCTCGCCCATGCTAAAGGCAGCACCGATATTGCGGACAAATAAAAAGTCGATCACACCGGGGATAACAGTCACATGTAAAGCGTCGCCCACGGCACGAACCGCAAGCTTGGCCAGCTGGTCAACGAGCAGCACAACCAGTGCCACACCACCAGCAACACCCAGCCGCCAACCCAAAGGCGGCGTCATAACCCCAGTACGACCCAAAGAAATCCCCTACCCTCAAGAACATCGAATTACATTTAACGCAAGTAATCATCTTATAGTGACAAACGCCAAACCCGCAGCATATTCACCAACGCTAGCGAAATAACCAGCTAAAAACGAAAGCGGCATTCCGAAAAACAGAATGCCGCTTGGACTTGACAAAAGTTGACGTTGGGGACGTTCTTGTTTGACAGTCGTTTAAGAACGTCCCCAACGGTTAGTTCAGCGCTTCGGCACAACGCTTGCAGATATGCGCGTGGCCGTTGTACACGCCGACGGTGGTGCGATAGTTCCAGCAACGGTCGCAGCACTCGCCCTCGGCTGCCTCGATGGCAACGGAGAGTTCCTCGCCCTGGGTCAGCTCAACATCGGAGACGATGTAGAACTCGGCCAGGTCGACAGCCTTGTCGCCGGTCAGCAGCGCGTACATCTCGGCGGGAACGACCGCCTTGACGCGAACCTGCTGGCTCTTGGTGAAGGTGCCGGCAGAGCGGGCATCCTCAAGGGACTTGGTCACGGCGCTACGGAGTTCGAGCGAAGCCTCGAGCACACCCTCAAACTCATTGGCCTCGTCGACCGTAATGGGCGACTTGTACCAATCGAGCAGCGCGGCGTACTTCTGGTGATCGACGCAGCCGGCGGGCGCATAGGCCATGGCCTCATCGACCGTGTAGGACAGGATCGGCTGCAGATCGCGCATGAGCATCGAGAAGAGCTCGGCCAGCACGGTCTGTGCGCTGCGGCGCTCGAGCGAGCCGGGCTTGTCGCAGTACAGACGGTCCTTCAGGGCGTCGAGGTACACGTTGGAAAGCTCGGTCACCACGAAGTCGTAGAGCGCACGGTAGGCGCGCGGGAACTCATAGCTGGCGTAGGCGTCGTCGACCTCGGCCTGGACCTGGGTCAGACGGGCAACCATGAGCTTGTCGAGCGGCAGCAAGTCAGCAAAGGCGACGCCGTCGGTCTCGGGTTCAAACTGACCCTCGAGCTCGGAGAGCAAGAAGCGCAGCGTGTTGCGGAAACGGCGATAGGCATCGGACGTACGAGCGAGAATCTCGTGGTCGATGGAGACGTCAGAGCTGGTGTCGACGGAGGCAACCCACAGACGGATGATGTCAGCGCCCATCTCGTCGCAGACCTTATTGGGGTCGATAACATTGCCGAGCGACTTGGACATCTTGCGGCCCTGGCCATCGAGTGTGAAGCCCTGCGAGACGACCGCCTTGTACGGGGCGTGGCCGTTGGCACCCACCGAGGTGAGCAGCGAGCTCTGGAACCAACCGCGGTGCTGGTCGGAGCCCTCAAGATACACGTCCGCCGGGTACTCAAGCTCAGGGCGATACTCGCAGACGGCCTTCCAAGACACGCCGGAATCCCACCACACGTCGAGGATGTCCTTATCGGCCTTGAGGTGATGACCGCCGCACTTGGGGCAGACGCAGGCCTCGCCCAGGTAGCTCTCGGGAGCGTCGGTGAACCAGGCGTCGGAGCCCTTCTCGTGGAAGAGCTTGATGACGGCGTCGAGCGTGGCGTCGTTCATGACCTTCTCGCCGCAGTCGGCGCAGGTGTAGCTGGGGATAGGCACGCCCCAGTTGCGCTGACGGCTGATGCACCAGTCGGGACGCTGCTCGACCATGGCGCCGATGCGGTTGGCGGCGTGAGCCGGATACCACTTGACGTTCTCGCGAACCTCCTTGCCAGCCTGCTCACGCAAACCGGTCTTGTCCATCGAGACAAACCACTGGTCAGTAGCACGGAAGAGCACCGGGTGCTTGCAGCGCCAGCAGTGCGGATAGCTGTGCGTGATCTTCTTCTCGAGGACCAGGGTGCCGCGCTCGCGCAGGAACTCGATGATGTGCGGGTTGGCCTCATCGGTATCCATACCGCTGAAGGGGCCACCGGTGCCAAACTCCTCGCCGGTGTAGAACTTGCCGTCGTCATCGACCGGCATGCAGATGTCGGTGATGCCCTCCTTGAGGCAGGCAAAGTAGTCGTCGACGCCGTGGCCGGGCGAGTTGTGGACGATACCGGTACCGTCATCGGCACCGACGTAATCGGCCAGCAGCGCCACGCCCTCAACACCGTCAAAGATTGGCTGCTTGTAGTGGATGTGGTGGAAGGTCTCGGCGGGAACCACATAGGGCTTGCCGTCGACCATAACCGGGGTGTACTCCCAGCCAAACTCCTCACAGCACTTGGGAGCCAGGTCCTCGAGCATGACCTCGGCACGACCATCGTGCTCAACGGCAACGTAGGCGGCGCCGGGCTTGAGGGAAACGGCCTGGTCGGAGGGGATGGTCCACGGCGTGGTCGTCCAGATGATAAAGTCAACCGGGCCGTCGAAGTTCTCGAGGCCGGCGGGCTTGGAAGTCATCTCGAAGCGCACGAAAATGGACGGGCTCGTCTCGTCGGAGTACTCGATCTCGGCCTCGGCCAGCGCGGTGTGGCAGTGCTTGCACCAATGGACGGGCTTGTGACCGCGATAGATCATGCCCTTATCGAACATGGCCTTGAAGACCTCGATGTCGGCGGCGTCGTGCTGGTGATAGAGCGTCAGATACGGGTTGTCCCAGTCGCCAAGCACGCCCAAGCGACGGAAGCCGGCCTTCTGGAGCTCGATGTTCTCGACAGCGAACTCGTTGCAAAGCTCGCGGATTTTGGCCGTGGAGGTCTGGTTGA
The DNA here is from genome assembly GCA_048489175.1 of Collinsella sp. GTDB lineage: Bacteria > Actinomycetota > Coriobacteriia > Coriobacteriales > Coriobacteriaceae > Collinsella. The sequence continues at coordinate 5,930 of DBFOIV010000006.1, forward strand.
ACTTCTCGGTGCCGAGCTTTTCCTCGACCTTGTGCTCGATCGGCTGACCGTGGCAGTCCCAACCGGGGACATAGGGAACTTCGCAGCCCTGCATCATCCAGTAACGGTTGATCATGTCCTTGGAGATCTTGTTCATGGCATGGCCGATGTGGATCGGACCGTTGGCGTACGGAGGACCGTCGTGCAGCACGAACTTCTTGTGACCCTCGTTCTTCTTCAGAACCTGCTCGTAGACCTTGTTGTCCTGCCAGTCCTTGAGTCGCTTGGGCTCGGACTTGGAAAGACCGGCACGCATGGGAAAACCGGTCTTGGGCAGATTCATCGTCTGCTTGTACTCGTTTGCCACGGTACCCCTTTCATGTCGTGGGCGCGCACGCCCGATGGGCACCAAAAAAAGCGCCCGTCCCTGCAAGCTGGGACGAAGCGCCACAAAACGGGCTGCACGCCCGCAAAAGCTCTTCGCTTAACCACCCAGCTTAGATGCCCTCGCCCGCGTATTCGCGCGCTCGCATCCGTTACTCGGCTGGCCTGTATCGACGACCATCTCGGCGATGTCTACTAAGACGAACCTGCGCGGCACGTCCGTTGGGACCGCAGCTCCGGGGTGATTTTCATCGGTCGCATGCACGGGTTCTCAGCGCTCCCCGCTCTCTGTAGCATGCGGACGGCCGACTACTCGTCCCCATCAACGCTTATGCGGAGTATGCTAGCACGTTCCGCGCCAGCGAAAAACCCTCAACACTGGTTTTATATGTTCGAAATTTGTCGCTATTACAGCCCTTCTCTTGGAGCAAAATACCTGAAAGCACTCTATCGAACGAAAGAAGGTTGCTATGCGCACGATCGGAATGAGCGACTACACCGTTGGCGAGGATTGCTTTACCAAGCTGCCCGCCGCACTGGCAGAGTACGGAGCGGCCAAGGTCGCCATCATTGGCGGCAAACGTGCACTAGCCGCCGCGCTGCCCGGTATTGAGGCCGCCCTTGCGAATACGGACGTCGAAATTCTGGAGACGCGCGTCTACGGCACCAACAGCACGCGCGCCAATATCGCCAAAGTCGTGAACTCCCCTGCCTGCCAGGAAGCCGACGTGCTCATTGCCTGTGGTGGCGGCAAGGCACTCGACACCGTCAAGACAGCGGCCATCGAGCTCAAAAAGATCGTCTTTACCGTGCCGACGATTTGCTCTAACTGTTCCGCCGCGACCGCCATTGCCGTCGTGTACAACGACGACGGCTCGCTCGAGGGCTATTCGTACCCCAACCGACCGGCGCACATCTTCATCAACCCCAAGATCATCGCCGAAGCTCCGGCGGAATACTTCTGGGCCGGCGTGGGCGATGCCCTGTCTAAGCAGCCTGAGGTCGAATACGCCACGAGCGCCGGTAATTTGGAGCACACCGCCGGTCTTGGCCTGGCACTCGCCCACACCTGCTCCGAGCCGCTGTTTACCTATGGCGTCCAGGGGCTTGAGGACGTGCACCAGGACCTGTCGAGCGAAGCCGTCAAGCAGATCGCGCTCGACATCGTGGTCAACACGGGCTATGTCTCGAACCTGACCAACCAAAACGATTACTACTACAACTCGAGCGTGGCGCACGCATTCTACAATGCGACGTGCAGCATTCCGCGCGAGGGAACCTATCTGCACGGGGAGGTCGTGAGCTTGGGCGTGCTCGTCCTGTTTGCCTATACGGGCGATACCGAGAACCTTGAGCGCTACGCCGCCTTTAACAAGCAGATGGGCCTGCCCGTGACGCTTGAGCAGGTCGGGCTTTCCGAGGCCGATATCCCTGCCCTGTGCGAGTACGCGCACGCCACCAACGAGTGGAAGCAGGGCAACCCCGAGCCCTTCACCGACGAAAAGTTCGCCGCCGCCATCAAGGCCGCAAACGCCTACGGCCACACGCTCTAGGCCTAGCCCAAAACCACCACAAGGGAGCAGCACCTTTGTGGTGGTTTTTTATTGCTCCAGCATGCTGGGGTCGAACTCGCTAGCCGGGATCACGCGATAACCGTGGCGGAGCAGTAAATCAACGAAGACGCCGTTGCCCGCCGTAAGGGTGCCGCTGAATGTTCCGTCGTAGATGCGACCCGCGCCGCACGAGGGACTACGGTCCTGCAGGATGCACGCGGCGATCTCTTCCGGCCCGCCCGCCTGCTCGCACATATCGAGCGCTCGTTGGGCACCCAGGCGAAATTCGCGATCGACCGAGATGCCCTCGCAGGTACGAACCTCTCCGTTCACAATCTCGGACGGCTTGCGCGGCGTGGGCAGGCCCCCAAAGACCTCAGGGCACACCAAGAGGACCTCGGTCCCTGTACGCTCGCAGGCCTCGACCAACTCGCGATGGTAGTTGTCGAGCCCGTTATACTTGCAGCTCTCGCCCATCAAGCAGGCGCTCACCACGATCTTCATTTCAATCCCTCTCAAGCAAAACGCCCCATTTGAGAAAGCTGCTCAAATGGGGCGTCGGCGTTTACTGGCTCGGCCGCGGCTTTACTGCTGCTTGGGCATCAGCGGATTCTCACGCGTGAGGAGGTTCATGAACTCCTCGCCCGTGATGGTCTCCTTCTTGTACAGATAACGAGCCAGCTCATGGAGCTTGAACTTGTTCTCCTTGAGGATCTGCAGAGCGCGATCGTGCGCGTCCTCGATCAGCTTAGCGACAATCGCGTCCACACGCTCGGCCGTACCGGGGGCGCAGGTGAGCGACGTGTCCTGATTGAGATACGCGTTCTGCACGGTACCGAGCGCCATCATGCCAAACTCGTCGGACATACCAAAGCGCGTCACCATGTTGCGGGCGAGCTTGGTGGCCTGTTCGATATCGTTGGCGGCACCGGTCGTCATCTCGCCAAAGATGAGTTCCTCGGCCGCACGGCCACCGCAGTAGACGGCAAGCTTGTCCAGGACCTCCTGGCGCGTGGTCAGGAAGCGCTCATCCTCCTCGACCTGCATGGTGTAGCCAAGAGCGCCGCTCGTGCGCGGCACGATGGTGATCTTGGTAACCGGCGCGGAACCCTTTTGGCGGGCAGCGACGATGGCATGGCCGATCTCGTGGTAGGAAACGACCTGCTTCTCGTGGTCGGAAAGCACCGTGGACTTACGCTGTTGGCCGGCAATGACAACCTCCACCGACTCCTCGAAATCGTCCTGGGTTGCACGCTTGCGACCCTCGCGAACGGCGCGCAGGGCGCCCTCGTTGATGATATTGGCCAGGTCGGCGCCCGAGGCACCGGGCGTGGCGCGGGCAATCGCGGTCAGATCGATCGGCGGCTGGGTCTTCACGCTCTTAGCGTGGAGCTCGAGGATGTTCTTACGGCCGGTCAGATCGGGCAACTCGACGGGGATGCGGCGGTCAAAACGACCGGGGCGCAGCAGCGCCGGATCGAGACTGTCGGGGCGGTTGGTGGCAGCGAGGACGACGATACCCTTGTGGTTGTCGAAGCCGTCCATCTCGGTCAACAGCTGATTGAGCGTCTGCTCGCGCTCGTCGTTGCCGCTAAAGCCGCCGCCATCGCGCTTCTTACCGATGGTATCGATCTCATCGATAAAGACGATACACGGGGCCTTTTCCTTGGCCTGCTTAAACAGGTCACGAACCTTAGCAGCGCCGCGGCCGACGAACATCTCGACGAACTCAGAGCCCGAAATGCTAAAGAACGGAACACCTGCCTCGCCGGCAACAGCCTTGGCAAGCAGGGTCTTACCGGTACCCGGAGGACCGACAAGAAGAGCACCGCGCGGCAGCTTGGCGCCAATCTCCTCGTAGCGCTGCGGTTTCTCCAGAAAGTCGACGACCTCCTTGAGAGACTCCTTGGCCTCTTCCTGGCCGGCGACATCCTTAAAGGTAACGCCCACGTCCTTGGAGGCGATCACGCGCGCGCCGGACTTGCCCAGTCCACCGCCGCCAAAGCCACCGCCGCCAAAGTTCATCGAAGGACCGTCATCACCCATGGCCTTCTTCATGCGGCGGTTGAGCCACCAGCCGATCAGGAAGAAAATCGCCATGGGAAGGATGAGCGTAAGCAGGTAGTAGGTCATCAAACCCGAGTTTTTATCGGGAACGACCGACTCCAGCGAAGCGCCAGACTCAAGCACACGATCGGTAAAGCCCGCATCGTTCGGCACACCGGTCGTCTTATAGGCGATGTTCTCGTCCTCGCCCTTCTTGGTGTAATAAATCGAGTAATCGTCCGTGTTGTACTCGACCTTGTCGACACTCTTCTTATCGAGCGCTTTGACAAACGTCGAGTAATCGGTCTTCGTAATCTGCTGCGTGTGACCGATGTTGGGGAACAGAACGGTCGAGAGCACGAGGTAGACGACGAAGGCGATGAGCACGTAGAGGATCATATTCCGTCTACGCTTGTTGTCATCCATCTCCATCTGCTTGAACTCCATCTACTGGGGTTAATAATGCTTTCTAGAATACCCAACCCGGACGGCGATAAACCGACGCCGGGCACGAAAAGACAGAGATGGCATCACTGGAAGTCGGCAAGGTTCAAATCTATACGGGCGACGGCAAGGGCAAGACGACGGCTGCGCTGGGGCTCGCGCTGCGTGCCACGGGCTATGGACTTAACGTGCTCATGCTTCAGTTTGCCAAGAAGCTGCACTGCGCCGAACATGACGCAGCACCTCGATTGGGGCTACGCATCGTACAAGCCGACCGCGACACGCCCGAAGCCTGTACCGCACAGATCATGGAGCTGGCGCGCGAGCAGATTAGCCAGGTCAACGTGCTCATTCTGGACGAACTCGGCGAAGCGATGCGCCGCGGCTTTGTGACGCGTGAGAATGTGGAGGGGCTAATCGCGCTGAAGCCCGCCACCACGGAGCTCGTGCTCACCGGCCGCGGGCTGCTGCCGTTGACCGACCTTGCGGACTTAGTCACCGAAATGCGCCCCCTCAAACACTACTTCGACGAAGGCCTCCTAGCCCGCCAAGGCATCGAATACTAAATGACCCGAAAGGGACGGAAGAAAACGGATCATCGACATCACGACGGAGAGCAATGATCCGTTTTCTTCCGACCCTAAGGGATCATTAGGCGGTGGCGCGGCCGAGCCAGTTGCCGCTGTGGTGGTAGATGGTGAACATCGTGGCTGTGATGAGCCAGGTTACAGGGTAAACCAGCAGCAGGTGCTCAAGTGACGGATCGAACGGCATAATCGCAAACACCCAAATCACCCTGAGCACGACGGTGCCAAAAATCGTGAGCAGCATGGGCTGCAAGCTCACGCCGGCGCCGCGGATAGAGCCCGACGCGTTCTCGATAATCGAGAAGATCGCGTAGAACGGCGCGATAAAATGAAGAATCGTCGTGGTGTACGCCGAAATCGAAGCGTCGTCGACAAACAGACGCGACAGAGGACCCGAGAACACCAGCAGCACGGCAGACAGGCCACCAATGAGCATAAACGACAGCACAAGCGACGTATGGTAGCCCTTGCGCATGCGCTCGTACTTGCGCGCGCCAAAGTTCTGTGCCGAGAACGTGGTGATCGACACGCCAAGCGCCTCGGTAACCATCCAGACAATGCCATCCAAGCGGCCCGAAAGACCCCACGCCGTGGTGACATCGGCACCAAACGAATTGACCGACACCTGAATCAAAACGTTGGAAATCGAATACGCAGCAGACTGAAAGCCAAGCGGAAGACCACACGAGATCATGGTCTTACAAATGCCAGGATCAATGCCGAGTTTGGACAGTGAAAGCTGCCACGCACCGGGTGCGTGCATCATGCGAATCACGATCATCGTGGCGTTGGAGCAAATGGTCAGCGCCACCGCGATGCCGCAGCCCAGAGCCTCCATATGAAGCACGGCAACGAAGATGACATCCAGCACCGCATTAACAAGGCAGCCGGAAGCGATGATCACGGCGGGCCCGCGCGTGTCGCCCACGGCGCGCAGCAGTGCCGTTCCCATATTGAGCAGCAGTGCCGCAACCATAGCGGCAAAATAGCAACGAGCATAGGCCACGCCCTCGGCCAATAGTTCATGCGGCGTGTTCATAAGCACCAGCATGGGCTCAACGAACACTATGCCAAGAATCGAGAAAACGATACCGCCCACCAGCGCGAGCGTCATGGCCGTATGGACCGAACGACTCAGTCGCTCATCATCGTGCTGGCCAAAATACTGACCGGTAATGACCGCGCAGCCGGCGCCGACGCCAACGCAAAAGCCAATGCAGAGCTCGGTGAGCACCATCGTGGCTTGAATGCCACCCAGTGCGAGCTTGCCGCCAAACTGACCGACGATATAGGTACCGATAAGCGTGTAGGCCTGCTGAAAAAACGAACTAAAAAAGATTGGAACGCACAGCGAAAGCAGCTGCTGCCAAATGACGCCCTGCGTTACATCGATAGCCGTAGATTTCTTAGCCACACGCCCTCCCCGCCAGCGTACGTCAACCGACAAAACAGCAAATTAAGACCAACGCCAATACCAGCTTAGCACCGACCGACGTCGACCGAAACACCCCGAGTCAGAGCCCGGTGCAAACTATCTGCCTAGTGATACAGCCCCGGCTGGTAGTGATACTCGTTGCTCACGTGCGGGCACAGCTGCCAAAAGGCGACGGCACTCGCCGCGGCCACGTTGAGCGAATCGACCCCGTGCGCCATCGGAATACGCACGGCTCGGTCGCAGCCCGCGATAGTCTTGGCGCCCAGGCCGGCACCCTCGGTGCCCATAAAGATCGCCAGGCGATCAACCTCCTGCAGCGCAGGATCGTCCAGCGAAACGGAGTCGTCCGTCAGCGCCATCGCAGCGCACGAAAAACCGGCTTCGTGCAGTGCCGCCAGGCCATCGTGCGGCCACACACGAGCCTCGCTGCCAATACGCGTCCACGGCACCTGAAACACCGTGCCCATGCTCACGCGGGCCGAGCGACGGTACAGCGGGTCGCAGCACGTCGGACTGACCAAAATACCGTCGACATTGAGCGCGGCGGCCGAGCGGAAAATCGCACCCACGTTCGTGTGGTCGACAATACCCTCGAGCACGCATACGCGCACCGGGCGCTCCCCCGCCGCCTCAACGACGCCACCCAAGAACTCATCAACCGGAATCTGCCGCGGGCGACGAAACGCCGCGAGCGCACCGCGCGTCACGTTAAAGCCCGTCAGCTGCTCCATGAGTTCCATGGAAGCCACGAACACAGGAACCGGACCTGCGCCCTCGCGCACAACCAGGCGCTCAAACAGCGGCATCATCTGGTCGAGCCAGCGTTCGCCCAAAAGAAAGCTCACCGGCTCATATCCGGCGCGAACCGCGCGCTCGATAACCTTGGCACTCTCGGCGATAAAGATGCCCTTTTGCGGCTCTAGCACGCAGCGCAGTTCACGCTCGGTCAGTCGCACGTAGGCATCGAGCCGCTCGTCCTCGAGCGAATCAATTCGCAGAACCTCAACGGCATCAGTCATAGCAGCCTGCCCGCACCCTTCTTTACAGCACATCTATACCAAACGAGGCGACGCTAAGCGCCGCCCCATACATTCAATCAACCCGATAATACCGTTCACGCCAGGCGATTTACGCCTCAACGCGACGATACGTCACGAACTCATAATCGACACCCTCGTCGCCCTCGCCCGAGACAATCGTGACAACACCGCCACGCCGCGCAATCTCCCACGCGGGATCGGCGTCCAAGTCGGGAAAGTACGTGTCCACGGCATGGGTGCAATGGTTGTGCGTGACCTCGGCCTCGGCGCAATACGGCAAAAACTGCCGATACACCTCGCCGCCACCAATCACCCAGGCAACGGGCTCATCGGAAACCGCGGCGAGCGCCTCGTCGATACTATGCACCACGTCGACGCCCTCGGGGGCAAAGCTCTCGTCGCGGGTAAGCACGATATTGCGGCGGTTCTTGAGCGGACGCCCGCCGGGAAAACTCAGCAGGGTCTTGCGTCCCATAATGACCGGGCACCCCTTGGTACACGCCACAAAATGGCGCATATCGGCGCGATTGGACACGACCATGTCGCCCTCGCAACCAATGCCCCAGTCATCGCACACGGCGACAATAGCAGAAAGCTTACACGTCATGCGCGTCACCTACACCGCAATGGGGATGTTCTTAACCTGCGGGCCGTGCTCATAGCCCTCAACGATCAGATCATCGGTCGTAAACGCATAGAAATCATGCACATCGGGGTTGAGCGTTACCTTGGGAGCCGCAAACTGCGGACGCTCGATAAGCTCGCGGACGATATCGACATGACGGTCGTAGATATGGGCGTCGGCGATCACGTGCAGCAGCTCGCCGGGAATCATATCGACGGACTGCGCGACCATCATCAGCAAAATGGCATACTGGCACACGTTCCAGTTGTTCGCGGCCAAAATGTCCTGGCTGCGCTGATTGAGAATCATGTTGAGTGTGGGCTTATCGTCCTGCGGGCGCTGCGTGACGTTATAGGTCACGCTGTACGCGCACGGATACAGGTGCATCTCGGACAGGTCGCTAAACACATACGTGTTGGTCATGATGCGGCGACTGTACGGTGTGTGCTTAAGATCGTACAGCACTCGGTCCATCTGGTCGAAATCGCCCTCGGCATAATGGCTCTTCTGGCCAATCTGGTACCCGTAGGCCTTGCCGATGGAACCAGTCTCGTCGGCCCACTCATCCCAAATATGGCTGTTGAGGTCATGGACGTTATTGGACTTCTTTTGATAGATCCACAAAATCTCGTCCATCGCAGACTTAAGCGCCGTGCGGCGCAGGGTGAGCGCAGGGAACTCCTCGCGCAGGTCGTAGCGCGCCGTAACGCCAAAGTTTTTAATGGTATAGGCAGGGGTGCCGTCCTCCCACACCGGACGGACCTTTTGGCCCTCGGTGGTGGTGCCATGGTCCAGAATGTCGCGGCACATGGCTACAAACTGTTGATCAGCCTTGCTCATTGACCCTCCTGTCAGTCGTCTATAAGCGATTTTTATTGTAGCCCAGGCGCACGCGGCCCCACAGCCCAAACATAACCCCTCATTTTCTGACATATGCCAGGAATTACTTGCGCAAATCCGCACGTTCGCTATTCTATTGTTGACATATGTCAGATTTGGAGAGTGTATGGCAGGAAGACACGAAAAATTGCGCCGCGTTGGGATCATCCCCGAATACCGCGGCTTTACCCCCGACGGCCTAGCCAGTGGAGACGCCATCGACATGACGATCGACGAACTCGAGGTGCTGCGCCTGTGCGACCTGGAAGGCCTTAACCAAGAGGCAGTCGCACAGCAGATGGGCATCGCGCGTGCCACGGTGGCGGCTATTTGCAGCCGAGCGCATCGCAAGGTGGCAAACGCGCTGGTAAATGGTCGGGCGCTCATCATCGAGGGCGGCAATATCGCATACTCCCCCATCACCACGACAACGGCCGCATGGCCAGCAAAGGAGGTCGGCACCATGAGGGTGGCAACGACGTACGACAACGGCAACATCTTTATGCACTTTGGTCGCAGCGAGCAGTTCAAGATCTACGACATCCAGGATGGCAAGGTGCTCAACGAGCAGGTCGTAGGCACCGGCGGCACCGGTCACGGCGCCCTGGCGGGCCTGCTCGCCAACGGTGGCGTCGACACGCTCATCTGCGGCGGTATCGGCGGCGGCGCTATCAACGCGCTTGCTCAAGCCGGCATCACGGTATATGCAGGTGCCCAAGGCAACTGCGACGCTTGCGTCGAGGCACTTATCTCCGGCACGCTCGCACAGAACGGCGAGGCCACGTGCAGCTGCCACGGCCATGACCACGAGCACGCCTATGAGCACGGCGAATCCTGTGGTTGCCACGGCCATCACGAGCACGAGGGCCACGAGGACTGCGGCTGCCACTAACGGCACGGCACCGCGAACTCGGGGCGCGACACTGAACGCAACCCAACAATCAATGCCAACAACAAAGGCCACCCTGTAGCTACCGAGTGGCCTTTGCCAAATCAAGCTGGAATTACAGCACTATTTCTTATTGCGCATCTGCGCTTCCATCTGACGCAGCAGGTCCATATCGGACTTAGGACCGCCCATTCCCAGGCCGCCCATGCCGCCCAGGCCCATGGCATCCAGACCGGGAATATTGGGCATGCGCATCTTTTTGCCCTTCTTACCCTTCTTGCCCTTCTTGCCACCGGCCTGTGCCTGATTGGCCATCGAGCGCATGCGGCCCATCATCTTGTTCATCTCGCCCCACTGCTTCATAAGGCTATTGACCTCGGTGGGAGTCACGCCGGCGCCCTTGGCGATACGGGCGCGGCGCTGGCCGTTGATGATGGAGGGACGCAGGCGCTCCTCCTTGGTCATCGACATGATGATGGCCTCGTTCTTATCGAAGATGCCCTCGTCCAGGTTGCCACCCATCTGGTTGAGCGCGCGCTGGCCGCCGGGAAGCATGCCCAAGATGCCCTTCATGCCGCCCATCTTCTTGACGGCCTTCATCTGGTCGAGCATGTCGTTCATGGTGAAGCCCTCGCGCAGCATTCGCTCGGCAGCCTCGAGCTGCTCGGCGTCGGCCGCCTCCTGGGCCTTCTCGATAATGCCGACAACGTCGCCCATGCCAAGAATGCGCTTGGCCATACGATCGGGATAGAACGGCTCCAGCGAATCGGGCTTCTCGCCCATGCTCACGAACTTGATGGGCTTGCCGGTCACCTGGCGCACGGAAAGCGCGCCACCGCCGCGGGCATCGCCGTCGAGCTTGGAGATGATCACGCCGTCAAAGTCGGTGCGCTCGGCGAAGGTCGAGACGACGTTGACAATATCCTGGCCGGTCATGGCATCGACGACCATCAGCACCTGATCGGGCTTGACGGCCTTCTTGATGTCCACGGCCTCCTGCATCATCTGCTCGTCGATCTGCAGGCGACCGGCGGTATCGACGATGACCACGTCGCGCAGGTGGTCAACGGCCTCCTGGATGGCGCCCTTGGCGATATCGACCGGGTGCGCGCCGTCACCGCGGAAGACCGGCACGCCGATCTCGCCGCCAAGCGTGGCCAGCTGGTCGGCAGCGGCGGGGCGGTAGACGTCGCACGCGGCGAGCAGCGGCGAGCGACCCTGCTTCTTGAGCAGATAAGCCAGCTTTACGGCTGCCGTAGTCTTACCGGAGCCCTGCAGGCCCACGAGCATGATGACATTGGGGATGCGGTTGCTAAAGACGAGCTTGCTCTCGGTGGAACCGAGCATCTCGGTAAGCTCGTCGAGCACGATCTTGACGACGTTTTGCGCCGGCGACAGCGACTCCATGACCTCGGCGGTCATGCAGCGCTCCTTGGTCTTGGCGACGAACTCCTTGACGACCTTGAAGTTGACATCGGCCTCGAGCAGCGCCATGCGAATGTCGCGCATGGCCGAGGTAATGTCGGCCTCGGTCAGCTTACCCTTGCCACGCAGGCGGTCAAATGTGTCGTTGAGGCGATCGCTCAGGGAATCAAACACTGGTTACTCCTTAGTTGGACTCGCCCACCAGGGCGCGGCAGAAATCTTTGGCATTGAACTCCTGCAGGTCATCGACCTGCTCGCCCACGCCGATGCGCAGGATGGGAAGCTTGAGCTTCTCGGCCACGGCCATGGCGATACCGCCCTTTGCCGTGCCGTCGAGCTTTGTCATGATAATACCGTCCAGACCCAGCGCCTCGTTAAACTCGAGCGCCTGGTTGAGGCCGTTTTGGCCCGTTGCGGCATCGATCACGAGCACGACATAGACGGGCATGGGGCCGGCGGCCATATTGGCGGCGCGCTTACGGGTCACATTGACCACCTTGGCAAGCTCGCGCATGAGCTCGGGGCTCGTGTGCAGACGACCGGCGGTATCGATGAGCACCAGGTCGCTGCCGCGCTTGTCGGCCTCGTCGAGCACGTCGTAGCAAACACTTGCCGGGTCGGAGCCGCGGTCGCGCTTGATGACGGGGACGCCAGCTCGCTGGCCCCACACATCGAGCTGCTCGATAGCTGCAGCGCGGAAGGTATCGGCCGAACCGATCACGACGTTCTTGCCGCGGGCGGCCATGGCGCTCGCGATCTTACCGACCGTCGTGGTCTTGCCGGCACCGTTAATGCCCACAAACAGCACGCAGCTCGGCGTATCGGAGAACGGATCGCGCTCGATGGGCACAAAGTGCTGCTCAAGCTGCTCGGCCAGGGCGCGACGGAGTTGCGGGGCGGTCTTGAGGTTCTTCTTAGCCGCGGCATCACGCAGGTCATCGGAGACCTTTATGGCGACCTCGGCGCCCATGTCACCCATGACGAGGGTGTCCTCAAGGTCCTCCCAAAAATCCTCGTCGACCTCGCCGCCAAAGTAAAAGACCTCGTTGAGGGCCTCGCGACTGCGCTCAAGTCCGCGCGAGAGAGCATCGAAGAATCCCATTATGCATTCACGACCTTTCCGGTTTCGCGATCGAGTTTTTGCGAGACGACGCGACTGACGCCGTCGGCTTGCATCGAGACGCCATAGAGGACGTCAGCGTCCTCCATAGTACGGCGCTGATGCGAAATGACCAAGAGCTGCGTATCGGAACGCAACACATCGAGCGCGCCGATGAGCTTGGACAGGTTGGCGTCATCGAGTGCCGCCTCAACCTCGTCCAGCACATAGAACGGCACCGTGCGCGTGCGGTACACAGCAAAGAGGAGGGCGAGCGCCGTCAGGCTCTTCTCGCCGCCCGACATGAGCATCATCTTGGTGATGCGCTTGCCGCGCGGCTGCGCCACGACCTCGATACCCGTCTCGGCAGGATGCTCGGGATCGGTCATCTCCAGATGAGCCTGACCACCCGGGAAGAGCATTGCGAAGATCTCGCGGAAGTTCGCGTCGACCTTCTCAAACGTCACCAGGAACGCCTTGCGCATCTTACGATCAATGGCCACCGTGATCTTGGTGAGCGCCTTGCGCGCGCTCTCCAGATCGGCCAGCTGTTCCTCGATGTAGTCGGCGCGGCGCTTAAGCTGCTCGTACTCCTCCATGGCAACTTGGTTAACGGGACCAAGGTTGTTGATCTGGCGCACAAGCTGGTTGAGTTCGCGCTCGGCGGCATCGCGGTCCGTGGGCGCCGGAAGCATGAGCGCTTCCTCGAGTACCGTGGTGCCATCGGCGGTAATGGCCTTAATGGCGGCCTCTACCTGCACCTCGAGCTTGCCACGCGCGACCTTGAACTCGTTTTGCGTGGCGGAGGCAGTATCGACTCGCTCCTTAGCGCGGGCAACCTCTGCCTTGGCATCCTCAATGGTCTTCTTGAGCGAAGCGGAGTCCGCCTCCTCCAGAGAGGCCTGGTCACGCAGGCGCGCGGCCCAGTCCGAGGCGCGCTCCAGCAGGGCCGAGTAGCGCTCGTGCATGGGATCGACGCGCAGTCGCAGCAGCTCAAGCGAGCGCGAAGCCTGGCGCGTTCCGCGGATACGGCGGTCGATACCCTCCAGACGATGCTCCAGATCGGGAACGCGGCCCTTCAGCGAACGCAGGCGCTCGCTCGTCTGGGCCAGACGCACCTTGGCATCGGCGAGCTTACCGGCTGCCTCGGAATCGTCACGGCGTACGCGATCGAGCTCATCGTTGGCTTCGGCAATCTGGAGCCCCAAGTCGCTTGCCTGCGCACGGGCCTCGTCACGCGAACGAGTGAGCTCGTCAACGCGCGGGCGCGCAGCACGAACGGCCTCGGCGGCCTGTTCGCGGCGCTTGGAAATGCGCACGCGCTCGACCTCGGCATTGTTGGCGCTTTGCTCCAGACGGCCGATCTCGGAGAGCAGCGAGCGGCGCTCGCCCTCAAGACGGGCGATCTCGCCGGCTGCATCACCCTCGGCGGCACGCGCCTCCTCGACGGCCGCGTTAGCCTCAACGACTTGGTCCGAAGCATGCTCAAATACCGCAGCCAGATCGGGCTCCAGGCCCTCCAGCTCGCGAATACGACGCTTGCGCTCCAGGGCACCCGAAGCCTCGCCGGCATCGAGTCCCACGCGCACCAGGCCGCCACAGGCGACGCGGGCGCCATCGGGGGTCACGTAAGTCACGCCTTCAACGACCGGCGCCGACAGCGCGGCAGCAAGATCGTCAACGACGTAATAGCCGCCGAGCAGCGCCTCGACGACGGGACCGTAGCCTGCGCGCACGGACAGACGATCAACCAGACGGGTACCGGAGGCGCCCTCAGCGGCGGTAGAGCCGCTCACGCCGCGCGCCACCAGCAGTGCCTCGCCCGAGGCCTTCTTCTGGTCCAGAGCGGCACGACCGGCACGCTCAAGCGCAGACGTATCGTCGAACAGCAGCGCATCGATATCGCCAGCGAGCAATTGCTCAACCAGGCCCTCAAGCTCGCGCGGGGCTTCGAGCACATCGCCCAGGCGACCCGTTACGTCATCGCCCAGCGCACCCACCAGACGGCTCACGAGCGGCGAGCTGTCGGCCATGCGCGCATCAAGCTTCTTTTGGCTGGCAAGCTCCGAGCGCACCTCGGACAGCTTGTTGCGCGCCTCGCTCTCGCGGGCACGCAGGTCCTTCAGGGCCGCGCGTGCCGTTTCGGTGGCTTCACGCGCATCAACCTGAGCCCGGCGCGCTTCCTCAAGAGCGACCTCAAGCTCCTCCGCACGGTCGCGACGGCTCTCGAGCGAGGCCGTGACCTCCTCGAGCTGCTCGTCAATCTGCTCCAGGCGCGAGACATACATGTTGTCCTCGACCTCAGCGTTGCTCAGCGAGTCCTTCACCTTGGCGAGCTCGAGCGCGGCGTTGTCGGCCACGCGCTGCACATCGCGTTGCTCACGCGTAAGCTGCGAAATCTGATTGTCGAGCGCCACGCGCCGCTCGTGGAGCTCAGCGGCAGCAGGACCAGCGGCGTCAACGTCCTCCTGGGCCTGCATGTGCGCACCGGTCACTTCCTCAAGCTGCGCACACGCGTCCTCGAGCTCCTCGACCACGCGACGACGCTGATGCTCGGAGCTCGAAATCTGCCCGCGCATGTCAGACAGGCGCGACACCATGTTGTGGCCCTTTTCCTCGAGCAGGCGCATGTCGGAGTTAATGCGACCGACCACATCTTGCATATGACGGCGCTGCTCGCCTAGGTCGCCCACAAACAGGCCCTTTTCCTCGAGCATGACCTGAAGCTTCTCGAGCTCGCGCTCCTTTTCGCCCATGCGGTACTGCGCAAGCTCCAGCTCGGCAGCGCCCTCCTTGGAGCGACTCTCCAGGTCGTTCCACTGCGACTGCAGCGAACGCAGCTCGTCGACGGCTAGCATCTGCGTAAGCTCGTTCGCGCGCGAGGACAGCTCTTTGTACTTGCGCGCACGATCGACCTGACGCTCCAGCGGTCGCAGCTGACGGGCGATTTCCTTATTGATGTCGCGGGCACGCGTCAGGTGCTCGTCCATCGACTTAATCTTTTTGAGCGCACGCTCCTTGCGGCGCTTGTGCTTGGAGATGCCGGCGGCCTCCTCGATAAGGGCGCGGCGCTCCTCGGGGCGGCTCTGCAAAATGGCGTCGAGCTTGCCCTGGCTGATGATGGAATGCGTATCCTTGCCCAGGCCCGAATCGTGCAGGATGTCCTGAATGTCCATCAGGCGGCACGGACTCGAGTTGATGAGGTACTCGCTTTCGCCCGAGCGATACATGCGACGGGTGATGGCGACCTCGTCAAAATCGACGGGCAGCATATGGTCCGAGTTATCGAGCACCAGCGTGACCTCGGCGACACCCACCGGCTTGCGCGCTGATGAGCCCGAGAAGATGACATCCTCCATGGCCTGGCCGCGCAGCTGCTTGGCGCTCTGCTCGCCCAGGACCCACAGAATCGAGTCAGAGATGTTCGATTTTCCCGAGCCGTTTGGACCGACGATGACGGTCAGGCCCGGCTCAAACGTCATATGGGCGCGGTCGGCAAACGACTTGAACCCCTTGAGCGTGAGGGACTTGAGATACACGGTTCCTCGCTTAAACAGGCTTCTTGTTGAGAATCACGCCGTTGGTGGTGTAGCCCATGCGGTCAAGTGCCTCGAGTGCAGCGGCTCCCTCGGCTTCCTTCTTTGAGGAGCCAGAGCCGCGACCCTGACGAATACCATCGATCAACACCACGGCGGTAAAGGTGGGCGCATGCGCCGGGCCCTCGGAGCCAACGAGCTTATACGCCGGGGGCTCGTGACCGTCGGCTTGCACGCACTCCTGCAAAAACGACTTGGGATTCGCAGGATGCTCGGCACGCTCGGAAGCCAAATGCGGCTTAAGCGTACGGTGAATGAACTCCGCCGCGGCATCCCAGCCGGCATCCAGGTACAGCGCGCCCACGAGCGACTCATAGACGTTCTCGAGGGCCGAATGCAGACCGCGCGCACCGGTACCGGTCTCGGAGGCACCAAAGATGATGATGTCGTCGATGCCCAACTCGTGAGAAACCTCGGATAGCGTGGCGCCCGAGACGAGCGACACCTTCAAGCGCGTGAGCTTGCCCTCGTCAAACTCCGGATAGGACTCAAACAGGGAACGTGCGACCACAGCGCCCAAAATGGAATCGCCCAAGAACTCAAGGCGCTCATAGCTGGCAGAAACCGGCTGGCCCTCGACTGCCGAGGGATGCGTGAGGGCGGCGCGCAGCAGCACCTTATTATTGAACTCGTGGCCCAGGATTTCCTGGGCGCGCGTAAGTCGGTCGGATAAAGCCAAGACTTAGGCCTCCTTGGCAGCTTCGATAGCGTCGACGGCGTCGGCGACAGAGTTGAGCGAGAGCAGGGTCTCGTCATCGATCTCGAGGTTGAACTCGTCCTCGATAGCCGTAACCAGCTGCAGGCGCTCGAGCGAGTTGGCATCGAGGTCGTCAAAGGTGGTCTCCTCGCTAATTTCGGCAACATCGACGCCCAGAACGTCAGCAGCGACCTCGGCGATCTTGTCGAAGATTTCGGAGCGGTCCATAGCGCTTCCTTTCATAGTGCATGAATACCAAAAGAATGGTACCGCCCGGGCGGTACCAAGACACGGTTCTGATTCTACCCCACGACGTGCGCCGCGAAGCACATAACAGCGCTCTAACTCGCTCTTATAAAACGATACCGTCCATAGAGTTGGCGACATTCTCGACCAGCCCGGCGCGCACGGCTTCGGCCGCCGCGAGCGTACCGTTTTTGACAGCCTCGACCGAGGTGGCACCATGGCCGATCAGGACCACGCCGCGCAGGCCCAAAAGAATCGCGCCGCCCTTGGCGTCGCCCGAAAGCTTGGCTTTAATCTCGCGCATCTGCTTTTTGATGAGCAGCGCGGCAATCTTGGTGCCGAGCGAAGACATAAAGACACCCTTGAGCTCCTGCAGCAAAAACTTGGCAGCGCCCTCGGTGGCCTTGAGCGCAATATTGCCCGACATGCCATCGGCAACGACGACATCGAAGTTACCTGAGGTGATGTCCGTTCCCTCGCAGTTACCAACAAAGCCGGGAACGGCGGCTTTCATGGCCGGGAAGCAGGCCTTGGTAAAGTTGGAGCCCTTCTCGTCCTCGGTGCCGTTGGCAAGCAGGCCCACGCGAGGATGCTCGATGCCCAGGACGACGCGGGCATAGGCGGTACCCATCTGGGCAAAACGCACCATATCGTCAACCTCGACATCGGGGTTGGCACCCATGTCGCACAGCACCGTCAGACCGCCGGCGCGATTGGGCAGCGCATTGGTCAGACAGGGGCGCACCGGCTGCTTCTTGCCTTCGGCCTGATACCTAAACGGCGTCACGTAGGCGGTGGCAGCGGCGGTCATGGCACCGGTGGAGCCGGCGGAGAAGAACGCATCCGCGTTGCCCTTCTTAATGGCGCGGCACGACAGCACGATCGACGACTTACGCTTGGTCATCACGGCGCGAATGGGATCGTCATCCATGGCGATAACGTCAGGTGCCTCAAGGGCCTCAACACGTGCATGGGAAGCTGCAAAGGGATTGACGATTTCGGCGGGGCCAGCTGCCAAGACCTCGATATCGGGATCGGCGGCAAGCGCAGCCTCGATACCATCGAGAACAACCTGAGGTTTCTCGTCTCCGCCCACAACGTCTACACAAACGCGAACGTTACTCATATACATGCTCCTTATACAAAAATGGCCGACTCATTGAGCCGGCCATTGTGGTTCCATTTGGAACGGCATCGCATCCAGAGTATACCGTTACTCGGTAACGATAACCTCGCGGTCCTTGTAGAAACCGCAGCTGGGGCACACGTGGTGCGGAAGCTTGACAGCGCCGCAACGGGGGCACGTGGACTGAGCCGCAGCCGAGATCTTCATGTTGGCGGAACGACGGGTGTGAGTGCGGATACGACCCTGCTTTTGTTTAGGTACGGGCATAGTGACCTTCCTTATGAACTATCCAGTGTGGCGATTACGCGCAAGTAGCGATACTACCACAGTTTTACTCATCGAGCTTGAGATTCTTCAATGCTGCAAATGGATTTTCCGTGGCAGCGGCCCATTCTGCCTCTGCCTGGGCGGCGCAATCGCATTGCTCGACGTTGAGATTGCAGCCGCAAGTGGAGCACAGACCGCGGCAATCGGGCTTACAGAGCACCACAAACGGCGTGTCCATAACGACCGCGTCATTGAAGGGCTCACCCAGATCGATGATGCGGTCCTCACTCAGAAGCTCATAGCCGTCCTCGTAGGCCTCGGGATCCTCGGGCACCTCAAAGAGATAAAACTCCTCGATCTCGCCGGCGATATCAAACGAGGCGCGCTCAAGGCAACGGTCGCACTCGCCGGTGGCGTGCGCTCGAACCATGCCCGTGAGCAAGACACCGGTACCGGCATTGGTAAAGACAACGTCGTAGTCGATGCCGTCCTGTAGCTGGTACTCCTTCTCGCCCACCGTGTAGGTGGCGACATCGACCTTACCGGTCAGCGGATACGAATCTCCAGGAAACTCGAGCTGCTCGGAAAGATCGACGGTAACGCTCGGGAACTCAGCCATTACCACTGACCATTCTGCTGGGCGGCACCCTCGTTGAGCTGCTGACGGCAACGGGTAACGGTGCCGGTCAGGCTCTTGAGGTTCTCCTCCAGGTGCGTAAAGACCTGCTCTGCGTAGTCCTCGGCAGCATAACGCGTCTCGCGCTCGTACTGCTGGGCACGATCGCGGATGTCGTCGGCCTGCTGCTGCGCAAGGCGGACGATCTCCTGCTCACCGGCAATGGTGAGGGCCTGCTGCTGAGCGTCGGCGATGATGGAATCGGCCTGAGCGGCGGCGGAAGCCATAAGCTCCTCGCGCTCCTTAAGGATACGGCGGGACTTCTGCCACTCCTCGGGATAGCTCATGCGGATCTCGTCGAGGATGTTGAAGAACACGTCGGCGTCGATGACCTTGAACTGAGCGTTCTTGCCGAAAGGCGGCTTGGCTTCCTCGATCAGCCCTTCGAGCTCATCGACCAAGCTGACGATCCTATCGCCAGGAAAATTCTCGCCCGGCATCCGGTCTCCTTTCATAGGTAACATATCATCGTGCTAGTTTACCACATGCCACCAGGCAATAAGAAACGTCACGAAAAGCGATGTTTGAGCGCTTCGACCACGTTGGACGGGACAAACGTCGATACGTCACTGCCGAGCGAGGCGATCTGGCGAACGACCGAGCTCGAGATATAGCCGTACTGCGGCGCACTCATGACAAAGATGGACTCCAGCTCGCTATCCAGGCGATAGTTAAGGTCGGCCTGCTGCAGCTCATACTCAAAGTCGGTCATGGCGCGCAGACCCTTGACCACGGCCCCCGCCCCCTGCTCACGAGCGAAGTCGACCAAGAGGCCGGTAAAGGGCAGGACCTCGACGCCGTCGATATCACCGAGCGCCTCGCGGGCCAGCGCCACGCGCTCATCGAGCATAAACGTGGTGCCCACACCGTTTTTACCCTGCGACTCGGCAACAGCGACGATCACGCTGGGAAAGATGCGGCGGGCGCGGCGGATCACATCGATATGGCCAAACGTGATGGGATCGAAGGTGCCCGGGACGATCACGCGATTAATAGTGTCACTCATGGGCGTCCTCCGGGGATACTGCCTCGTCATTTTCGTTAGCATCAGTGCCGCCGTCCTTGCTATCGCCGACCCAACGGAGCAGGTCGACCGAGGTAATGCCGTAGCGCTTCTCACGTACAGTCTCAAAGCCTACCGGATGCGCGCCCGCATCGGCGGCGGCATGCTCAAACAGGGCAAAAGCGCCAGGTGCAAACAGACCCTGCTGAGCCAGGTTCTGCAGCAGTTCCTCGACCGGCTCGGCACCAAAAGCATAGGGCGGGTCGAGCAGGACCAGATCAAAGGGGCCGCCCGGTACACGACCGCGCGAGGCACTCGCCAGCATGTCGCCCGTGACCACGCGCCAACGCGCGCGGTCACGGCAGAGCGACTCGATATTCTTGGTAATGAGCCGCGCGGCGTTGCGATCGATCTCAAACGTCGTGAGCGAGCGGGCCCCACGAGAGAGCATCTCGATACCTAGGGCACCGGAGCCACCAAAGGCGTCCAGCACACGAACCTCGTCCAAATCGAAATCGAATGCCGACATGACCATAGATGCGCACGCCTCGCGCACGCGATCAGTCGTGGGGCGGGTGACATCGCGACCACGGGGCTCCTCGATCTTACGACCGCGCCATTCGCCGCCGATGATTCTCATCCTCCGCTGACCTCCTTAAAAATGTGTCGATATCGCATGGCGACCGCATCGCGCAGGGGGCGCGTCGCCACGGAGTCAAGGGTGCAAGCATACCGCAAGAGCTCGACCGCGTCCAAATGGGCCCACTCGATCAGCTCCTCGTCGGCATCCAGGTCGACAAAGCGCAGGGTCACACCACCATGCTGGCGATAACCCAGGATCTCGCCTTCATGGCGCAGGCGCAGGTCCATCTGGGCGAGCGTAAAGCCGTCCGAGGTCTTTTCGAGCGACTGGAGACGATCTTGCGCTGCTGAAGCGCCGCCGTTGCCCTTGGAATGCGTCATGACCAGGCACGTGCCCGACACGCTGCCACGGCCCACGCGACCCCGAAGCTGGTGCAGGGCAGCCAAACCAAAGCGCTCGCCGTTCTCGATGACCATGACGGTGGCATTGGGCACGTCGACGCCTACCTCGACCACCGTGGTCGATACGAGCACGTCGATCTCGCCGCGCTTGAAGGCATCGATCACGCGGTCCTTCTCCCCCGCCGGCATGCGGCCGTGAAGGCGCTCGATAGTGAGACCCGGCAGCGCCAGACGCAGGCGGTCGAGCTCGGTCGCCGTATCGTGCAGCGGCACGGGGACCGTCACGCGGCCCTCGTCGTCGCGGGCGATACCGGGCACGTCTTCCAGCTCATCGGCCGAGTCACTCGGCTCCACGAGCGGGCAAATCACGTAGGCCTGCTGACCCTTTTCATGCGCCTCGCGGATGGCGCCATAGGCGAGGTCGCGGCTCGACTCGGTGAGCACGCGTGTCCTCACGCCAGCGCCAGGGACGGGCCGATGGCGGATGATGCTCGTGTCCAGATCGCCGTAGACCGAAAGCGCCAGCGTACGCGGGATGGGCGTTGCCGTCATAACGAGCAGGTCCGCACCGGGACCCTTGGCACGCAGGGCGTTACGCTGGCCTACGCCAAAGCGGTGCTGCTCGTCGATGACCACGAGCGACAGATGCTTGAACGCAACGTCATCCGAAAGCACCGCATGGGTGCCAAAGAGCACGTCAAGCTCGCCCGATTCCAGCTGGGCATGGATGCGCTCGCGCTCTGCGGCCGGCGTGGCGCCCGTCAGAAGCGCCCAGGACATGCTGGCCTGCGAGAGTAGAGGGCCGGTCTTATCGGCATATTGGCGCGCCAGCACGCCCGTGGGCGCCATAACGCAGGCCTGGGTACCGCTATCGGCAGCCACAGCCAGCGCGCAGGCAGCAACGGCGGTCTTGCCGGTACCGACATCGCCCAGCAGCAGCCGGTTCATCACTCGCCCGCCATCGCACATATCATGCAGGATGTCTTGGAACGCGGCCTCCTGCTCGTCGCTCAGCGAAAACGGCAGGGCTTGCTTGAGCACGGCCAGGTGCTCGCCCGCGGTGTGGGCATAGGGCACCACATCGACCAGGCCGCCGTCGTTGCGCAGGCGCAGCGCCAGCTGCAGGTAGAGGCACTCCTCGTAGGCAAGCCGTGCGCGCGCGATATCGCGCTCGGCCATACTCGATGGAAAATGGATTGAGCGCAGCGCGCGGGCATTGCTCATCAGGCGACGCTTAACGCGCAGCGGTGCCGGAATGGGATCAAAGGGATTGCCGACGACCTCGAGCGCGCCGCTTACGATGCGGCGCATCCACGCCTGGCTTACGCCATCACTCACGTAATGGACCGGCAGGATAGTGCCCGCGGCACGCCCTTCCTCGAGCTTTTCAAAGTGCGGCGAGGCCATCTGCTTAAAACCGTAGGCAAACTCAACCTTGCCCATCACGGCCAGGCGGTCGCCCTGCTTAAGCTGCTGGGCAATCCAGGGCTGGCGGAAAAAGGCGACCTGCAGCACGCCCGTCTCGTCAACGAGTGAGACCTCGGTCACCTGCATGCGCGGACGCGGCTGTTTTTGGACGATACGGTCGACCGTGGCGATGATGGTGCACACAGTACCGATGGGCGCCATCTCGATAGACCAAGAACGGGTAAAGTCCAGGTATCGATGAGGGATATGGAGAAGGAGGTCCCCCACCGTCCGAATTCCCAGACGGCGAAGGGCCTCCTCACGTTTACCCGAAACATATTTGAGTCGCGCGATATCCTCGTCGAGCGCATTGCTCTGGGCAAAGCGCTCCGAGACGCGCAGCACGGAGCACAGCTCGGACATAGGCAGAGCCTACTCGATCGAGAAGATCACGGGATAGAGCGGCTGCTCGCCACGATGGGCGTCGATCTCCAGATCGGGCTGAGCCTCCTCGATGGCGTCGACGATCTCCTGGAAGGCCTCATCGGACAGTTCCTCGCCGGCCAGAATCGTCAGCGCGTCGCCCTCCTCTTCCTCCTGCATACGGTTGATGCAATCGAGCGTGACCTGCTTCACGTCAGAGCCGACCACATCGATGGAGCCGGCAATGATGCCCATGACGTCACCGGAGTGAATCGGCGAGCCGTCGGAGGCACTGGAGTCGCGCACGGCGCGGGTGACCTCGCCATCGCGGACCTCGCTGATGGCGTCGACCATAGCGGCAACAGCATCCTCGAGCTCGGAATCGGGCAGGACCGCGAACAGCGCAGAGAAGGCCTGCGGGACGGTCTTGGTGGGAACGACTGCAACCTTTTTATCGGTGCAGGCAGAGGCTGCGGCCTCGGCAGCCATGCGGATGTTGCCGTTATTGGGCAGGATGATGACCGAGGTCGCGTTGACCTGGTCAACGGCGCCCAGCAGGTCTGCAGTCGAGGGGTTCATGGTCTGACCACCCGACACGATCACGTCGACGCCGAGGGACTTGAGGATGTCGGCCTCGCCGGAACCGGCGGCAACGGCGACAAAGCCCAGCGCCTTGGCGGGCTCGGAGGCCTTTTCCTGGTCCTCGTGAATCTTGGCGGTACGGTCGTGGGCCTCCATCTCCATGTTGTGGATAAAGACCTCATAGATCTGACCGAGCTGCAGCATGTGCTCGAGCACCAGGTTGGGGGTGTTGGAGTGCACATGGATCTTGTAGTCGGGATAGGCGCCCACGAGTAGCTCGCAGTCGCCCATGGAACCCAGGAACTTAAGGCACTCGTCCTCGTCAAACGGGGCGTCGGCCTTAAACAGGAACTCGTTGCAGTAGCGGAACTCCGAGCCCTCCCAATCGTCGTTGGCCTCGATCTCAACGCGACCAAGGGCCGCGTCGCGGGCAGAGCCAGCGGAATCAAACGTGGCGGAGAAATCCTCGACAACGGTGCTGCGGCCAAGCGCGGCGGCAACAAAGTTCTCAAGGAAAATAGCAAAGCCGAAGGCGCCGGAGTCAACCACGCCGTTCTCCTTGAGGACGGGCAGCAGGTCGGGCGTGCGAGCAACGGACTGATATGCCTCGACGACGATGGCGTCGAGCGCGTCCTCGGCCGAGAACTTCTTCTTCTCGCACTCGTCGGCCTTGGTCGAGACATCGCGCAGCACCGTGAGAATCGTGCCCTCGATGGGCTTGCGGACGGCCTGGAAGGCGACCTTGACGGCACGACGGAACGCAAAGGCGATGTTGGCGGACGTGATGGGCTCATCGGCAGAGACGAGACCCTCGGCCACGCCGCGCAGGATCTGCGAGGTGATGACACCGGAGTTGCCGCGGGCACCCATCAGGGAGCCGTGAGTGATGGCGGCGGCGATGGCTTCCATGTCGGCGTCGGCAGGAAGGGCGGAGAGCTCCTTGGTCACCGAAGCGAGCGTGAGCGACATGTTGGTACCGGTGTCGCCGTCGGGTACGGGGAAGACGTTGAGCTTGTTGATCTCCTCGGCCTTGTCGGAAACAGCAGCCGCAGCGATCGGAAAACAGGTGCGAATGGTCTTTGCAATCATGGGTATTTGAATCTCCGTTTTCGGATGCTAGTTCAGACGGCTCTTGAGCGCGTCGATATGGATGCCGATCTTAAGGCTGGCGGGATCGATCTGGGCGATCTCCTGCAGAGTGAAGGCAACGGAGCTCGAAAGATTGTGGCAGACGGACTTCATGTTGACGCCGTTCTCGAGCACGACGTGAAGATTGACCGTAAGGCCGTTCTCGTCGGCGGAGACAAGCACGCCCTTGCGGAGGCGCTGACCGGCAAGCAGGCGCACGCTCTCGGCGCCCTGGAGCTGCTCAGCCATACCGACAACGCCATAGCACGTCATCGCGGCATAACCGGCAATATCGGCAATAACGTCGTTCGAGACGCTCAGGCTGCCGTTAATGGTCTCAGACACAAGTATCTCCTTTTCTTGGTGCTCGCGGCACCATGTCGTGGGAGCAATCATTGCAATATTCTACAACGACCGCGGCATGTTGAGGTGGCGGGCCTCGGGATTACATCCTCGACACGAAATGTTGATATGGTAACGTTCGCGAACGGCGATCGCGGCATGAAAAAACCCGCCGCATAAGCGACGGGTTTTACAACCTGGCTCCCCGGGTAGGACTCGAACCTACAACAGCGCGGTTAACAGCCGCGTGCTCTACCATTGAGCTACCGAGGAATTTAAAGCCCAACAGAAAGGGCTGGAAAATTCTGGCTCCCCGGGTAGGACTCGAACCTACAACAGCGCGGTTAACAGCCGCGTGCTCTACCATTGAGCTACCGAGGAATAGGTGCGTGCTCTCAAGCAACGAAGTTTATTATACGGACGAATCAGCTCAGGGCAAGAACTTTTTTAAGAATTTTTCTCGCCATGATCCCTTCCTTGATTCTCATTTTCATTGCAACAGCCTCAGGACTCAGCGCAACGCGTTGCGCTGAGTCCTGAGGCGCGAATCCGGGTAGGCAACCCCAGAGGGGCCGGAATCCCCCGGCCCGCGATGGAGGGAGGCCGGCATGTCCA
>DBFOIV010000007.1:0-9539 GCA_048489175.1 Collinsella sp.
TATCGCCAAGAGCTATCCCGAGGCATACGCCAAGACGCAGCTGGCGATTGACTACAAGCTGCCCGACCCGAGCGCCGGCAAGGTGTTCATCAGCGTGTGCGACCGCGACAAGCGTCATATCCTTTCGGTCGCGCGTATCCTTCGCTACCTGGGCTTTGATATCTGCTCCACCGAGGGTACGGCGCGCGTGCTGCGTGGCGGCAACGTGACGTGCGAGGTCGTGGAAAAGATTAGCGGCCCGCACGACGGCGAGCGTCCCAATATCGGTGACCTGATCGCCGATGGCAAGATTGCGGTAATCATCAATACGCCATACGGCCCGGGCTCGCGTGGCGACGGCTATCTGTTGCGTACCGAGGCGGTGCGCCGCGGCGTGACCTGCGTGACCGCGATGTCTGCCGCCAACACGTACGTGAGTGCTATCGAGGCCGTGCGCGAGGACCAGCAGGGCCACGGCAGTGCCAACGACATGGGCATGGACGTCATCGCCCTGCAGGACCTGCCGCAGTACACGGTGTAGTTGACCTGGCCGGCCGGGGCGGGAGGGGCCGAGATTTCCCCCTTTCGCTCCGGCTGCAAGCAGAGTCGCTCAGGAGGAAACTCGGCCCCTCTTGCCCCGACGCACTGTGTCTAGACGGATTGCACCTCCTGTTTTTAGAGATAAATACCATTTAGCGGTGATATTCAACCGTTCAAGATATTATGTAATGGCATATTACGTCATATGACGTAATATGCCATTAGCAGTCAAGGATGATTGTCTGTGTTCAAGTCGAGAAAGGGGCAAAATGATTAAACTGTGTCGCGTCGATAGCCGGTTAGTGCATGGGCAGACCGTGTTCTCTTGGTATCCAACGCTTGAAGCAAACGCTATTCTTGTGGTTTCAGATGAGTACGCCGCAAGCAAAGAGCGAATTCAAGCGCTGCGAATTGCAAAACCCGCTGATGCCAAATTGGTTGTCAAAAGTGTAGAAGATTCCATCGTGGCCCTTAACGGAAGCGCGGTGGATAAATACGAGCTAATTGTTGTTGCGGGAAATGTACATGACGCCTGTGAAGTTGCGCGTGCGTGTCCAAAAATAACGTCTGTGAATTTAGGCGGCGCTCGACCGTTGGGGGATAGCGTAAAGGAGCTTGGCCCTGCTGTGCGCCTTTCCCAATCCGATATTAATGAAATTAAGAAAGCCATGGCTGATGGAATCGAGTTCGAGGTAAGGCAGGTTGCTAGCGAGAAAAAACGCATCGTAACAAGTTTTGATTTGTAGGAAGAGGGAGAAATATGCTGCTTCAAGCTTTTCTGGTTGGTCTTGCCGCTGCGATAGGTCAATCGGATTATTTACTCGGTACTGCGATGGTCGAGCGGCCGATTGTCCTCGGAGCGATTGTCGGTATTTTTTTGGGTGATATTCCGACTGGCGTTATTGTTGGTTTCCAGCTCGAACTCGCGTTCATGGGGGTCTGGCAGGTTGGTGCTGCCGTGCCGCCCAACGTAATTGTTGGTTCAGTTTTGGGAACAGCCTTTGCGATTACTATGGGTGCGGGTCCCGAGACCGCTCTGACTATTGCTATGCCCACTGCGGTGCTTGCCGGCATGTTTGACAGCCTTATGTATAGCGTTGTTACGCCTCCTATGGCTGTCTGGGCTGATCTTGGCGCCGAAAAAGACGACCCCAAAACGATTGCAGCCGCTATGTGGACCAATGGAATTCTCTACATCATTGCGCTTGGCTTGATTTGCGGCGTGGCTTTTTACGTTGGAAATGATGCTGTTCAGGCACTGATTGACGCCATTCCTGATTGGCTTACGAATGGGCTTACGATCGCAACGGGTATTCTGCCCGCGCTTGGATTTGCGCAGCTTATGTCAATCCTGTCCACCAAGGAGCTGAGCTTCCTATTCTTTGGAGGCTTCTTGCTGAGTGCCTATCTAAACATTCCGACGATCGGTATCGTGGCGTTTTCGCTGATCCTGATTGGGATTCTCAATATGGCTCACATTTTTATGCCTGCCAGTGCGGCGGTCGCTAAGGAGGTTGACGATGACAACGAATTCTAATGATGTTCTTGAGCTCTCGCCGGAGTCAAATAAATCGACCGATAAGAGAATAACCAAGAAAGACTTAAAGGCGTTATTTTGGCGTAGCTTTCCACTCAACATCATGTGGAGCTTTGACCGACAAATGAACGTTGGTTTCTGCTACGACATGATTCCGGTAATCAAGCGGTTATACGATAAGCCTGAAGACCGGATCGAGGCATATAAGCGTCATCTTGAGTTCTACAATATTCAAGTTACGTTTAATCCTCTGGTCGCCGGCATTGTGGCCTCCATGGAGGAGGAGAACGCCAACAATCAGGACTTTGACACCGCCTCAATTAACGCCATGAAAGCATCGCTTATGGCTCCGCTTTCCGGTATTGGAGATTCACTGATTGCCAGTACGCTTCGCATGATTGCGACGGGCGTTGTGACAGGACTTTGCCTTTCGGGCAGTCTGCTCGGCCCAATCCTGTTCCTGCTTCTTTATAATGTCCCAACGATCCTGATCCGCTGGTTTGGGCTTCAGTATGGTTATTCGCTTGGCAGTGGCATGATTTCGAAGCTGAACGATTCTGATGTAATGCACATAGTTACGTCCGGCCTGGCGATTGTGGGACTAATGGTAGTTGGTGGAATGGTGGCGACCACCGTTGCAGTTACCACTCCGCTCGCTCTTAACTTCGGCGACACCGCGTTTAAGTTGCAGGAAACGCTCGATGGGATATTCCCGGCTCTTTTGCCGCTCTGCGCGTTCGGGATCATGTGTCTTTGCAATAAGAAACAGGTCAAAATTATTTGGCAGATTGTGGGCATTCTCGCTGCGGGTATTGTGCTCGGCGTCCTGGGGATTTTGGGCTAGAGAAGGCGTCCATCTTTTGAGATGCTGAACTCGAAGGACGATGCGTCTGCTCGCCAAACGGTTTTTGAATAGTGGAGCGGCATTTCATCGCAGGCATATGTGACGTGCTCGACAACGCTCACGGGGGCTCCAACGATATAACCGAGAAGGTTTGCTTCTTGGAGCCCCGCTATTCCTGCGGTGATTTTGAGCTTCTCAATACCGGTTGCGATGCTGTAATGGTTGGCGATCAGGTCGAAAAGACTGGCATTGTCTGTGAGAAGCTCCAGTAGTCCGGGCAGAGTGCCCTGCGTTGCATAAACGGTGTCGATGGCGCAGGGGGCATTTTCGATATAAACCAAGCGCGCAACTCGTTGCACTACGGTTCCGTTGTCAATTTTGAGCTCCCGTGCAATGTGGGCATCAGCCTTGATCAAGCCTGTTTCCAAGATGGACTTGGTTGTTTTATCGCCGTATTGGGGGTCGGAGCTCAAATTGAAAATGGTGCTTGTTCCTCGTTTCAGGGTGAGCTTCGATGGGTTTACGAATGTTCCCTTGCCTCGCAGGCGGTAGAGCAAGTTTTGGTCAATGAGATTCTGTACGGCGCGTCTTACGGTGATCCTGCTTACTTTGTATTGCTTGCAAAGCTCGGTTTCGGTGGGAATCTGACTGCCGCCGGGGAGTTCGCCAGAAACTATTTTCTTGAGGATATCGTTTTCAACGGTCTGATAGAGAAGCTCTGGCTGAGTGAGCTCGTCTTTTGCTGCAGGCATGGTGGACCCCTTGGTCTTCAGTTTCTTTAGTACATAGATATACGACAACTGAGGACATCATAAGCCGTTATCTCAAAAGTTATGGAAATATCGATTTGGCGTTATCGCCGAGAGGGGATTTAAGATGGGCAGACAATACGACGAGGCGTTGATTGGCGCCATCTCCGGTCGCTCGTTTATAACCGAGAAGAGGGGGCTCGAGGTTCAAATTCGTCCGGTTCCTGATGATGAAAGAGAGCATGTGCTTGACCCACGAATTCTCGAGGTATCTCGCAAGAAGATGCGGAATGTTAGCATGTCTCCGAGCTGGACGAGCCTTATTGGAATGCGCCATCGCCCGGATAAGCCGACATACCGCCTACTCGATGGTGAGGTTCAGCGCGATGAGATCCTCATGGAGGCGGCCGATCGCTATATAGATTTATTCGTCTGGACGCCACCAAATCATAAGAAGGCAAGTCCAGCGCTTGTTTACCTGCATGGCGGCGCGTTTATGGCGGGGAATGTTCTGCAATTTGAACATCAGCTCGAGTTCATCGCCGAAAAGTCTGGTGCAGTGGTGGTTTATCCAGAATACCGCTTGGCGCCGGAGACGGCATTTCCCGGGCAGATCGAGGATTGCGTTCTTGCTCTTGATTATGTGTGCGAGCATGCCGGGGATCTCGGAATCAATCCTCATAAAATAATGGTCGCCGGCGACTCCGCAGGAGGAAGCCTTACTAATGCGTGTGTTCAGCTCAGGGGTGCTGGAGCTGTAGCCCATGCCTTCGAAATCTATCCTGAAGTCGACCTTGCGGGCGAACAGGGCGAGGGATATGAGGATTTTCCTGCGATAGCCGATCAAGAGGACGTTGCGCGTTTTCGCATCGACCATCTTCGCGATTCGGACGGCCCGATGGTCGAACTTTGTGCACACGGAAAAATGTCTCCTCATGACCCGTTGATTTCTGCGCTAATGCTTGAGGACTGCACTGATTTCCCCCCGGTGACTATCGTGACATCCGAATACGATCCGCTTCGTATCCCCGATGAAAAATGGGCTACAAAATTACGGTCTTCAGGAATCGATGTCGAGGTCATCGAATATGCCGGATGTGACCATGGTTTCTTCGATCATTTTGGCGTGTACCCGCAATCGGAAGACGTGTGTTTGTTGATGGCTGAGAAGCTTAAAGAAATGGCTGCACAATAACGTCTCTCGGCGATAAGGGACTGAAGTCGCCTGTGTTTCTGCATTCGTGGTTCTCAGTCTGATTAAAAATGAGGCTTGCTCCTTGCCCGAGTGGGTGGGGGGCAGTTTGTTTTTTGTAGCGATGCGAGGCGAGTGCCGCGCACTTTAGATCGCCATTTTGCTTCGCTGTATACCACTTGACGTAATAAAAGAGGCAAGGGCGGTGCGAGGGCCAACAGTCATTCTAAGCTCGGATTCGTATTCTAAAAAGGTTGTTTCGGTTGCGCGGTACAATATAGCAAAAAAGAATGATAAAATGAATTCGAAAAAGAATTCATTTTTAGGAGGTATGTATGCCTGCTTTGCAGATGCTCGACAACCTTGTTCCAATTAGCGATTTCAGCCACGGTAAGGGCTCGGCTGCATTTTCGAAGGTTGGGGACGACAATCCTGTTGTGGTTCTCAAACACAACAAGCCAGCGTTTGTGATTGTTACACCCGATGAATATAGGGAAGCGAAGCAAGCGGAGGAGGACCTCACCTTGTTAACGTTGGCGCTTAAGAGAATGGCTGTGGCAAGTGACGATGCGCTTGTTTCCCTGTCTGATGTTATGGAAGAGCTGGGTGTGAGCCAGGACGAACTCGATCAGATGGATGAGGTCGAGTTTGAATGAGTGGGTACGAAGTCGCTTTCTACCCGGATGCTCTCAAGGATATTAAGCGTCTGGACGGCTCCCAACGAAAGATCGTCCTTAAGGCTATAGAAAAAATCAGAACGAACCCATTGCCGCAGAACGAAGGTGGATTCGGCAAGCCTCTTGGAAACAAGGCAGGTACGGATTTGACTGGCTTTATGAAGATCAAGCTCAGGGGAAGTGGCATTCGAATCGTGTACCGCCTCATCAGAATTAAAGAAAAGATGGCCATCGTAGTGGTAGGCGCTCGCGAAGACATGGAAGTCTACCGAACTGCTCAGAGACGAGAACTCGATTTCGAGAAATGGGCGGAAGAGAATATCTAGCTTTAACGATGAACGACGAGTGAGCGTTGGTGGGGCCCTGACGATATTAGATTCGTCAGGGTTTTTCGCTGAACCAATTGCCTTCAGCCTCCGTTGACCTTTCCTTCCAATTCATCAGCCAACGTACGTCATAGCAATCCCCGGTAGGTCGCAGGGCGCTTCGCGGGCGGGCCAGGCTTTATCTGAACGACTTTGCGAAGCAACCGGAGTGAAGATAAAGCCTGGCCCGCCCGCGAAGCGCCACAAAGACCGCAGGGACGGGAGCAGCTATACTACTCTCAGTAGTTAAGGGTCGCGGATCCGCCGCGTCGCCGTTCTCAACAGGAGGTCTTTGTTTATGGCAGATCAAAAGCCGGTTGTCGGGATCATCATGGGCTCCAAGTCCGATCTGGGCGTTATGGAAGGTTGCACCGCCGAGCTCGAGGCGCTCGGTGTGCCCTATGAGCTCGTCATTGCGAGCGCACACCGCACGCCGGCGAAGGTCCACGAGTGGGCTTCGACTGCTGCCGATCGCGGTATCAAAGTGGTTGTCGCCGCCGCTGGCAAGGCCGCTCACCTGGGTGGTGTCGTGGCTGCCTTTACGCCGCTGCCGGTTATCGGCGTGCCTATGAAGACGAGTGACCTGGGCGGTATGGATTCGCTGCTGTCGATGGTGCAGATGCCTTCGGGTGTGCCTGTGGCCTGCGTTGCCATCAACGGCGCCAAGAACGCCGCCATCTACGCCACGCAGATTCTAGGCGCTTGCGACCCCGAGTACCGCAAGGTTATCGAGAAGATGAAGCAGGAGATGGCCGACGCCTAGGCGTTCCGCCGTTTCACCGCAGTATAAGGAGAGCCATGTCCGACTATCAGGGAAAACGATTCAAGGCTTCTCAGATTCCCGATCCGTCGAAGCCGGGTGCTGCCCATGCGGCGCAGCAGGGTCGGACATCCTCTCCTCAGCAGCCGCGCGCGCCGCGTTCTGTAACGCCGACGTCCCATCGCCGTCAGGATACGCCGGCTGCGTATCGCCCTTCGTCTTATAGCACCGCTAAGAAGCCGCCCCGGTCTTCATCGCATGCCGCGCCGTCGGATTACACCGAGCCGCCGCGCAAAAAGCGCCGCTCCATTATTCCCATTCTGCTCATCATCATCGGTATCGGCCTGATTGTTGCCGCCGCTGCCATCTTTATCAATGCGCAGATCGGTTACAAGCAGGCGAGCGAGTCGTACCAAAAGATCGAAGAGCAATATGCGCCCGCTAAGGACGCCAGCGGCGTGCCGGTTATCGACTTTAATGCCCTTGCCCAGACAAATCCCGAGGTCGTCGGTTGGATTTACGCACCGGGCACCAACATTAACTATCCCGTCGTGCAGGCTACTGATAACTCCAAGTACCTCAACACGTTGTTCGATGGCACGTCCAACGCATCGGGTGCCATCTTCTTGGATTACGAGGACAATGCGCCCGGCATGGTGGATCAGCAGACTACGATCTATGGTCACCACATGAACGACGGATCGATGTTCAATGTGATCTCGGATACGACCGATCAGGCGACGTTCGACAGCATAGAGTACGTGTATTACATCACGCGCGACGCCACCTATAAGCTGCGTCCGCTGGCGACCAAGGTCGTTGAGGATACGTACTCCAAGGCGCGCACGCCCAATTTTGAGGGCGACGACGGGCTCAAGAACTACCTGTCCGAGATGCTCGACGGTGCCTCTGCCGTGGCGAGCGATGCCACTGATCGTGCTGCTTCGGCAACCAAGGTCGTAACGCTTGTGACCTGTCGTTCGTTATCGCTGAGCAACACGCGTGCCGTCATGGTGCTCACGCCGGTCGAGGAATAAGTTGTTCGAGAGTAGCTAAAAAAGCCCCGTTCCAAATTGGCTACTCGACGACGGTAAGGGAGAAATGATGCTCGAGAATGGCAAAACGATGCCTTCGATTGATGCTTGGCTGCGCGAGGCCAAGGCCGATTCGTCGGCACCTGCGTGCGGTATGTATCTGACACATAACGGTGTGGTGCGCGCGACGCCCAAGGCCGAGGCGCGCGGTGTCGAGACCGATGGCGTGGCGCCGGGCCACAAGGTGGGCAGCATGGTGTTCGGCTACGACGCCAGCAAGGTACAGGCCGCCATCGAGGCGACGCGCGCGATGCCGGGTATCGGCTATGTGCGCGTGTGGCTGGCAAGCGGCGAGCTTGCCGTAGGTGACGACATCATGCTCGTGCTCATCGGCGGGGACATTCGCCCGCACGTGGTCGATGCGCTGCAGG
Organism: Collinsella sp.; assembly: GCA_048489175.1. Taxonomy (GTDB): domain Bacteria; phylum Actinomycetota; class Coriobacteriia; order Coriobacteriales; family Coriobacteriaceae; genus Collinsella. The sequence goes on from DBFOIV010000007.1 coordinate 8,109, forward strand.
CGCTCGTTGGCACCATCAAGAATGAATGCGTGAGTGAGGTCGAGCGCGAGGCGTAGAGGCTTGCGTCGATAGAAGGCTCGTTTATAAAAATGCCCGCCGGTACGTGTGATACCGGCGGGCATTTTGCGTTTTGGGCGCGGTGCGCGCTACACGCGCGTCGCATCCTTGGGGCTCATGGTCATGCTCTGGAAGCGGTTTTCCATAAAGTCATTATCGAAGTACTTGCCGTAGAACTGCGCAACGGGAATATCCGGTTCCGTGCCGTTGACGCGCTGATACCAATAATCGAGCGACTGCAGCGTCATAACGCCATCGACCAGCATAATGATGGTGAAGATGACGGTAGCCGAGTAGCGGCTCTTCCACGGAATCATGTTGATGAGCTTGAGCAGCCTCGGCAGCAGCAGCTTGATCCAGATGAGGCCACCCAGGCCCCACAGACAGGCGAAGCCCGTGCAGGTGCGTCCGCCCGTGAGGACCACGAGCGGGTCGGGCATACCGAACAGCGTTATGTGCGAGTAGCTCCACGAGACCACGCCAAACGCGGTCTGCATAAACCAGCCCACGAACACCTCAAAGCTGGCGCCGAGCAGGGCGCTCACCAGGAAAATGATGATGGGGTTCTTTTTATAGAAGCGGTTGAGCACCATGGTCATGAGCACGGCACCAAAGCCGTAGATGGGGCTGAAGGGGCCAAACAGCATACCGGCGCGGTCCTGGTAGACACCCGGATCGTTGACGGTCATATGCCAGATATCCTCCAGGACCAGGCCGATCACGCAGCAGACAAAGAATACCCAGAACAGGTTGAAGTAGTTGAGCTTGATGTAGCCCTCGCCGGTTTCATCGCGCCCGAGCATGCCCTCGGCGGCGGCGTCGCGGTCGAGCATCTCCTGCAGGCGGCGCTGCAGCTCGCGCTCCTGGCGCAGCGTGGGGTCGACGGTGGCCGAAAGTGCGACGAGGATGCCGAGCTGGATGGCAGGGCGCAGCAAGAAGGGCCCGATGCCCTGGAGCATCACGTCAACCAAAAGCTCGACGACGGTAAACGCGATAAGGATATAGGACAGACGGGCGGCATTGCGGCGCTGGTTCTTGATGAGGTCAAGGCCAAAGATGATCAAGATGACGGCACTGGCAGCCGAGAGCATGATGCCGGCGACAATCAGTCCGACCGCGACGAGCGTGTTATCGCCGAGCTTGGCGGCGGCGTTGCCATTGATGAGCGCGGTGATGACCTGCCACATAAAGGCGCCGACCGAGGGGAGCGTGCCCACGCCGGACAGGATGCACAGGACGGCGTACACCTTAATGATGAGGGGGATCTTCTTGACCTCCGTGGCGCTGGGGACGCTGGGGTCGAGTTCGTTTCGATCCATACATAACCTTTCTCGTTTTGCTGTAGGTACAAGGATACGCCGCCGACCTGCCAAA
>DBFOIV010000008.1:0-3711 GCA_048489175.1 Collinsella sp.
GGGGCACACATGGCACGGATCCTGATCGTAGAGGACGAGGAGAAAATCGCCCGCTTTGTGACGCTCGAGCTGGAGCACGAGGGCTACCAGGTGGAGCACGCCGCTGACGGCCGCACCGCCGTGGACCTGGCGCTGGAGCGCGACTACGATCTGATTCTGCTCGATGTGCTGTTGCCACAGCTCAACGGCATGGAGGTCCTGCGGCGTGTCCGCAAGCACAAGGATGTGCCGGTGATTATGGTCACCGCGCGAGATGCCGTGATGGACAAGGTGGCCGGGCTCGATGCCGGCGCCGACGATTACCTGACCAAGCCGTTTGCGATTGAGGAGTTGTTCGCACGGATCCGCGTTGCGCTGAAGCGCTCGGAGGCCGTGCGGGCGGCTTCGGGCGTTGGCGGCGTTGGGGCCGGGGAGGGCGCTACGGGTGCCGCTGCGATACCCCCGGCTGGAGACTCGGCCAAGACCTCAGCCGCGCCCTCCCCCGCCGCGCTCACCGTGGGTTCGGTCGCGCTCGATCCCGACCGCCGCGAAGTCACGGTCGGCGGCTCGCCCATCGTGCTGACCGCCCGCGAGTTCGACGTCCTCGCCCTGCTTATGGCACATGCCGGCACCGTGCTCACGCGCGAGCGCATTGCGCACGAGGCGCTGGGCTACGAATACGTGGGCGACACCAACAACGTCGACGTGCACATCGCGCACCTGCGCGCCAAGATCGAGGACGCCGGCGGTGCCCGCATCATCCAGACCGTGCGCGGGGTGGGCTATGTCTGCCGCACGTAACGCCGAGGCCAAGCGCGTCACCTCCATCGCCCGCGCCATCAACTGGAGCTATATGTGGCGCCGCCTGATGAGCTACGTCTGGCTCGATCTGTTGCTGGTGGTGATTGCGGCGGCGATCCTCGTCTATGGATACAACCAGACACTGCCCGACAGCGCGTTTACCGCAGGATGGATCCCCGGCGCCACCGTTCGCGGCATGTCGCTGAAGCCCGCGCGCGGCTGGGACCTGACAACGCTCACCTATACCGTCGAGCTTGCGCGTACTACCAAGACCTTCCCCCTCGCGCAGGACCTCATCGCACTTTGGCCCCTCTATATCGTTGTTGTAGGTTGGCAGGTCATCAGCATGCTCGATATGCTCGGCGGCGCTCGCCGTGTGCGCCGCACCATGGCGCCGCTCAACGACCTGGCCCTGCGCGTGGACGAGCTCGGCCGCATGCAGCTCTCCGGCGGCAAGATGGAAACGCTGGAGCAAGCCATCGAGCGCGCGAGCGTCGACTCGCCGAGCGTCACCACCGGCGACGCCGACCTGGCAAGCATCGAGGTCGCACTCAACCGCCTGCTGCGCCAGATGCAAGAGGCCAAGCTGCAGCAGATGCGCTTTGTCAACGATGCAAGCCACGAGCTGCGCACGCCCATCGCGGTGATTCAGGGCTACGTGAACATGCTCGACCGCTGGGGCAAAGACGACCCGGACGTGCTGGCGGAATCCATCGCGTCCCTCAAGGCCGAAAGCGAGCACATGCAGGAGCTCGTGGAGCAGCTGCTGTTTTTGGCACGCGGCGATGCCGGACGCACCGTACTGCGGCGCGCGAATACCAACCTGGCCGCGCTGGTCGGCGAGGTTTGCGAGGAATCGCAGATGATCGATGCCGCGCACACGTATCGGCTGGCGTTTGACGCCGCGCTCGCCAGCGACCCGCGCTGCGACGCGCCTGTCGACGTGGCACTCGTAAAGCAGGCCCTGCGCGTGATCGTGCAGAACGCCGCCAAGTATTCGGACGCGGGCACATCCATCTCGTTTGACATGACGCCGGATGCGGGCGCGGGCACGATCGACATAAGCGTTGAGGACGAGGGCATCGGCATGAATCAGGAATCCGCAGCTCACGCGTTCGAGCGGTTCTACCGCGCCGACAACGCGCGCGATGCCGGAGCGCAGGGCTCGGGCCTGGGGCTCGCCATCGCCAAGTGGATCGTCGATAGCCACGGCGGCGTCATCGGCGTGACCTCGGTCGAGGGCGTCGGCAGCCGCTTTACGATTCGCCTGCCGCGGTAGGAAGCCCCTCGGCATAAAAAAGGGATAAGGCCATGCGGCCCTATCCCTTTTTGCCAGCTATGGCAGCTTGTGCGCTACTCGCGGCACAGATGCACGGCAAAGCCGGCGAACTCGCGCTTAAAGTACACGAGCTTGGTGCCGCCGTCGGGCAGCAGCACGCGCGACTCCTCGTTGACCTCGAGCCCGCGCTCGGCAAACCACTTCTCAGCTGCATCGATGTCGTTAACGGCAAAGCCGATGTGGCCTTTGGTGCCACGACCGTTCTGCTTCATGATCTCGACCAGCGAATCGTTGAAGTACGAAACCGGGGTCTCGATGACGGGCAGGCCCATCATCGTCGAGAACAGCTCCGCGATCTCCAGGGCGTCTGCCGGGTCGGTGGCGTTAATGCCCACATGGGCAACGCGCATGCCAAAGAGCTCGACCGGATTGGCGTTCTGCTCATTCATACAGTCAGCGCCTACTGAGCCATGACGTCGAGAACGGCCTTCTCGGCAGCGACGCGGTTCATGCCGGTCATGAAGGGCACGCCACTCACGTACGGGCAGGTGAGGCCCTCGGGGGCAACGGTGGTGGCGATCAGCAGGTCAGCGCCCTCGTCGCAGTAATCCTTGGCCTCGGAGATGGCGCACTGCACGATCTCGTACTTGTCGGCATAACCGTTGGCGTCGAGCAGGGTAGCGACCTTCTGGGCAACGAGCGTGGAAGTAGCAGCGCCAGCACCGCAAGCCAAAACGATCTTCTTCATAGGTAATGTCTCCCTTCATGGTTTACTTTAGGTAAGTGTACCGCAGCGAGCGATGGCACTCGGCCTCGATGAGCTTTTATGCCAGTTTGCTTGCGCGCTGCGTATAATACATCTAGTACGTGTTGTCATACCGCTCGCTTTATGAGCGACTAAGGACCCCAATATGCCCGATTCCCGCACCCTCTGGACCGCCGTCGTTATCATCTGCATCGCCGTTTCGGTGTTCTTTAGCGTCAAAAAACGCACCACGTTTAAACGCCTGCAGCAATTGATGGCCGCCAAGCAGTGGGACGAGTTCGATCGTTTGCTCGACGGCAAACTCACCAGCATGCTGTACCCACGCTACAACCGCGACTACCTGCGCCTGAACTCCTATCTGCTGCGCGAGGACCACGAGCGTGCCAGCGAGATGTTCGACCTGCTGCTGGGGCTCAACCTCCCCAAGATGCAGCGCGTCGACCTGGTGATTAAGGCCTTTAACTACTATGTTGGCCAGGAGGACCGCAAAAAGTCCAAAGAGCTGTTGCACGAGATCAAGGGCTTTGAGGGCGGTCAGGCCGAGGCAGTTGCGCACGAGTGTCAGCTGATGTACGACACGATGATCCTCAAGCGCCACAACGACATTCCCGAGCTGGAGCGCATGCTCGAGGATGTCGGCGACGACCCGGTCAAGCGCTGCCGCTTGGAGTACCTGCTAGCCCTGCAGTACCAGAACAAGGGCGACGAAGCCAAGTTCCAGGAGTTCCTGGAGAAGTCGGGCCAACACTCGATGGCCGTCAACGCGTAACGGACGGCTTGTGCTAGACTTCTAGTCTCACGGGGGCGTGGCGGAATTGGCATACGCAGGAGACTTAAAATCTCTCGCCGCAAGGATTGTGGGTTCGAGTCCCACCGCCCCTACCAT
>DBFOIV010000009.1:0-9562 GCA_048489175.1 Collinsella sp.
CGCGCACTCCTGTTAACGGACGTTTTGCCCTGCAGGGTTCGAGAAAAACGTATTACCGTACCTGCGGCATAAAGAAGGTCTTAAGAAAACGAACAGGTGCGTATTAACCGATGCTTTTTCGGTTGTACTTTAGCGATTGGCTCGTACAATAGTCACCAATGTTTGGCGGGAACTGTCCTGTGAGGCGATAAAAAAGGAAAGTGAGGACGCCAGTGTTTCAGATAGCCGATCTGCTCGCTATCGTTGCAGGTGCCATCGCGGGCGCGATTGCCTTCCTTCCCTTTGTCTTTACGCTCAAGCCGGTTCTTGACGATAAGCAGAATGCGGACATGCTCAAGGGTATGGTGAGTCTCGCGGTCTCGGCAATCGCGTTGCTTGTCTTTACCTTGGTTGTGTTTGTGTTGTTCGGAGAGGCATTTCGCATGTTCCTCCTGGGCGAGGCGATCGGCTTCGTGGCCTTTATGGCCGCCTGCGCGGTTCGCGTCGCCAAGGCGCTGCGAGATCCTCATGAGGTCGAAAGGTAAGTCGTGGAAATTTTTGAAAAGCTGCCTGATGAGATTAATCATCTGGTCAGCGAGTTCAGCTCCACCCCTGTCGTGGGCGATCTGAGCTGCGGCATCACGCAGTACTCGTTTTGGCTGATCGTCTCCACGATCGTGCTCCTGATCGTCCTGGCCGTGTTCAAGAAGAAGCAGACCCTGGTTCCCAAGGGCTTCTTCGTCAACGGTTTCGAGTACATCATCGAGTACGTCGAGAACGATATCGGCAAGGGTGTCGTGGGTGAGAACTGGAAGAAGCACTTCCCGTTCCTGTGCTCGCTTTTCCTGTTCATCCTGATCAATAACATGATCGGCCTGATCCCGGGAATGAAGCCCGGCACCGGCGCAATCGGCTCCACCGCCGCACTCGCCATTTTCGCCTTCGTGTACTTCATCTACTACGGATGCAAGGCTCACGGCGTGATCGGCTACATCAAGAGCCTCGCCCCGCAGGGCGTGAGCTTCCCGATGAACGTGCTCGTGTGGGTCGTCGAGCTTTTCTCGACCTTCCTGCGCCTCATCACGCTTGCCGTCCGTCTGTTCTGCAACATGTTCGCAGGACACGTGGTCATGGGCTCGTTCGCCATCATGGCGAGCATGTTCATGCAGCCGCTGCTTCAGCAGGTTTCCGCGGCCCACGCCGTCGGCGCCCTGCCTTCGCTGGCCTGGCTTGCCATCCTCATCCTGATCTATGCGATCGAGCTTGTGGTCGGCGCCATCCAGGCTTACGTCTTCACGGTCCTTACCGCCGTGTATGTCTCCGAGGCAGAGGAGGTCGCGGAGGAGGAGTAGTCTTCCGTTCGTGCCTTAAAGGTAAGGCAATTCGTTAAACCGCCGGTGCCCGTACCCATGGAGCCCGGCAGTTATAAAAAGGTTATCCTGCGTGAAATAAGACACGCACGACAAAGGAGGAATCGTGGGAGTTATCGGTTACGGTCTCGGTGTTATCGGCGCTGGTCTTGCTATCGGCCTGTCTGCTCTGGGTGCTACGGGTGCTATGGCCCGTCAGCCTGAGGTCCAGGGCCGCGTGTTCACCGTCTTCATCATGGGCTCCGCTTTCGGCGAGGCTCTGGCTCTGATCGGCTTCGTTGTCGCGCTGATCGTTAAATAGCACGGAGCGTCAAGTATGAATCTTTCATCCCAGAAGAGCGCGATCGCACTCTCCGCGTCCGCGGCCGCGCTGCTCATGCCGGTTTCCGCGTTCGCCGAGGACGGCGCCGCCGGAGCGGACATCCTCATCCCTAAGATGGCGGAGTTCATCCCGGCGCTTATCGCCTTCCTGATTATCTGGATCGTGCTGGCCAAGGTCGCCCTGCCGGGCATCATGAAAACCATGGAGGAGCGCGGCAAGAAGATCGAGGAGAGCCTCGACGAGGCCGAGAAGACCAAGCAGGAGGCTATCGCCAAGCGCGCTGAGTCCGACTCGATCGTCACCGACGCCCGTCGTCAGGCTGCCGACATCGTTCTCGAGGCCCGTAAGGACGCCGAGTCCGAGCGTGCCCGTATCATCGAGGCTGCTCACAAGGAGGCCGAGGAGATCATCGCCAAGGCCCATACGACCGTCGAGGACGAGCGCAAGTCCATCTACGCCGGTGCCGCGAGCTCCATCGCCGACCTGTCCGTTGCCGTCGCCACCAAGATCGTGGGCGAGGCACTCGAGGACGATGCCGAGCAGAAGAAGCTCATCGAGCGCTACATCCAGGAAGCAGGTAGCCTGAATGCCGACTAGCCGCTATCAGGACAAGGTGCTCGAGACCTACGCGCGTTCCCTTTTGGAAGCCGCCAAGGCCGAGAACCATGTGTTCGAGGACCTCGAGATGGTCGAGCGTTTGGCTTCTGCCAGCCCCGAGATCATCGCCGTGCTCGACACCATGTCCAAGCGCGACCAGCTCGACCTTCTTCCCAAGGTGGCAGCTGCCTTTAAGTATGTTGCCGAGGAAGACGAGGATGTAGTGGGCGTGACCGTCACCACGGCGATCCCGCTCGACGACGAGCTGCGTCAAACCATCACTAAGAAATGCGAGCAGGACTTCGGCCGCAAGGTATTCCTTATCGAGCAGGTCGACCCGTCTATCGTGGGCGGCCTGGTGCTCGAGGCCCGCGGCGAGCGTCGTGACATTTCCGTCAAGACGCAGCTGCGCATCGCGCAGGAGACCCTCGCAAACTCTGCTAATTCGTACGGAGGTGAAGCCTAATGTCCGAAACCCTCAATGCCCAGGATATCGCCAAGAAACTGCAGGAGCAGCTCACGAGCCTCTCCGCGACGGTCGATACGCATGAGGTTTCAACGGTCGACGAGGTAGGCGACGGCATCGCGCGCGTCTCCGGCCTCAAGAGCGCCATGGCAGGCGAGCTTCTGGAGTTCAAGAGCTCCGATACCGGTGAGACCGTCTTCGGCCTTGCCCAGAACCTTGACCGTGACGAGGTCGGCGCCGTTCTGTTCGGTGCCGTCGACTCCATCAAGGAAGGCGACGAGTGCCGCACCACTGGCCGCATTATGGATATCCCCGTGAGCCGTGCCATGCTCGGCCGCGTCGTCAATCCGCTCGGCCAGCCCATCGACGGCCTGGGCGACATCGTCGCCACGCACCGTCGCCCCATCGAGTTCAAGGCTCCCGGCGTCATCGATCGTACCCCGGTGTGCGAGCCGGTTCAGACCGGTCTGCTCGCTATCGACTCCATGGTGCCTATTGGCCGCGGTCAGCGTGAGCTCATCATCGGCGACCGTAAGACCGGTAAGACCGCCATCGCCATCGACGCTATCCTCAACCAGCGCGGCAAGGGCATGGTCTGCATCTATGTCGCCATCGGCCAGAAGGCCTCCACGGTTGCCAACATCCGTGAGACCCTCGCTCAGCACGGTGCGCTCGACTACACCATCATCGTTTCGGCCACTGCTGCCGATTCCGCCCCTATGCAGTACATCGCGCCTATGGCCGGTGCCGCTATTGGCGAGTTCTTCATGTACAACGGCGAGGACGGCAAGCCCGCCAGCGAGACCAACCCCGGTGGCCACGTGCTCGTCATCTACGATGACCTGTCCAAGCAGGCCGTGGCCTACCGTCAGATGTCGCTGACGCTGCATCGTCCGCCCGGACGCGAGGCCTATCCTGGCGACATCTTCTACCTGCACTCTCGTCTGCTCGAGCGTGCCGTCAAGATGTCCAAGAAGAACGGTTACGGCTCCATGACGGCTCTTCCGATCATCGAGACCCAGGACGGCGACGTCTCGGCCTACATTCCGACCAACGTCATTTCCATTACCGATGGTCAGATCTACCTGCAGTCCGAACTCTTCTTCCAGGGCCAGCGCCCGGCAGTCGACGTGGGCATTTCCGTGTCCCGCGTCGGTGGCGACGCGCAGACCAAGGCTATGAAGCAGGTCGCCGGCAACCTCCGTCTGGACCTCGCTTCGTACCAGGAGCTCGCCGGCTTTACGCAGTTCGGCTCCGACCTCGACGAGGCTACTCAGAAGCAGCTGACCCATGGTGCCCGCATGACCGAGCTCCTGAAGCAGCCGCGTTACAAGCCGTTTGAGGTTGGCGAGCAGATCGTTACGCTGTTCGCTGGCAACGAGGGCTTCCTGGATGACCTGGAGATCGCCGACGTGCTGCCTTTCCGTGCCGAGCTCATCGAGTACATGGACAATGGCTTTGGCTCGCTGCTCGACAAGGTTCGCGCCAAGAAGATCGATGATGACACCAAGGCTGAGCTCTTGCGCGTCATCGGCGACTTCAAGCAGCAGTTCATGGCCAAGCACCATTCGGATGTTTCTGGATCAGAGGAGAACTAAGCCCCATGGCCAACCTTCGCGACATTAAGAAGCGAATCTCCTCGGTTACCACGACCAAGCAGATCACGCGCACGATGGAGATGGTCTCTACGGCCAAGATCCGTCGTGCCCTCGATCGCTCCAAGCAGGCCGAGCCCTATAAGGAGGCGCTGACCGACGTCATGTTGACGGTCGCCGGCGACGCCTCCTGTTCGGGCACCGATCCCATGCTGCAGAAGCATGAGAGCGTCAAGCATGGCCTGATTGTCGTTATTGCCTCGGACCGCGGCCTTGCCGGCGGTTTCAATACGACGGTGGAGCGCACGGCCGAAAAGCTCGCCGCTTCTTGGGCGAACGACGGCATCGAGTGCGAGATCATCGCGTGCGGGCGTAAGCCGGCCACGTATTTCCGCGACCGCGCAAACGTCATCATGCACTTTGAGGGCAACTCCTCTGAGCCCGATTTCAATCAGGCCCGCATGATCTCCTCTCATATCTGCGATGCGTATCGTGCCGGTGAGCTTGACCGTGTCGAGCTTGTCTACCACCACGCCAAGAACCGCGTGGATCAGGAGCTTCGCGTCGAGCATCTGTTGCCGCTCGACCCCGAGATGATCGCTATGGCCCACGGTCCGCGTAAGAACGAGACCGACGTCCCTAAGCGCATCTCGTCCACGTTCGAGTTCGTGCCCTCTCCCGAGCATGTTCTCGGCAAGCTTGTGCCGTCTTATATCCTGACGGTCATCTACCAGGCCCTGATCGATTCGGCGGCTGCCGAGCAGGGTGCACGCCGCAAGGCCATGCACTCCGCGACGGAAAACGCCACCGCGATCATCTCGACCCTTACCCGCACGTATAGTCGCGTGCGCCAGGCTTCGATCACGACCGAGATTAACGAGATCGTCGGCGGAGCCTCAGCATTGGAGGAACAGTAATGGCTAATAACACCGTAAAGCTTGCGGTCGAGGAAGCCACCAAGAAGACGACTGCCGGTGATGGTCGCATCGTGCGAATCATCGGCCCTGTCGTCGACGTCAAGTTTGACGGCGCGGTGCCCCCGATCTACAACGCGCTCACGGTCGAGGCCGAGACCCCGATCGGTCATCTGAGCACGATCCTCGAGGTCGAGAGCCAGCTTCCGGGCGGCGTCGTCCGCACGGTCGCCATGTCCTCGACCGACGGCCTGCAGCGCGGCCTCATCGCCACCGATACCGGTGAGCCCATGAAGATGCCGGTCGGCCCCAAGACGCTCGGCCGTATTTGGAACGTCATGGGCAAGCCCGTCGACGGCAAGCCCATGCCCGAGGTGGAGGAGTTCTACCCCATCCACCATGCAGCGCCCCGTTTCGACGAGCTCACCACCAAGACCGAGATCTTCGAGACCGGCATCAAGGCCGTCGACCTGCTCGAGCCCTACATCCGCGGCGGCAAGACAGGTCTGTTCGGTGGCGCCGGCGTCGGCAAGACCGTTCTGATTCAGGAGCTCATCAACAACCTCGCCCAGGAGCACGGCGGCACCTCGGTGTTCACCGGCGTCGGCGAGCGTACCCGCGAGGGCACCGACCTGTTCCTCGAGATGAGCGAGTCTGGCGTTATCGACAAGACCTGCTTGGTCTATGGTCAGATGAACGAGCCGCCCGGAGCGCGTCTGCGCATCGGTCTGGCCGGCCTTACCACCGCTGAGTATTTCCGTGATCGTGGCCAGGACGTTCTGCTGTTCATCGACAACATCTTCCGCTTCTCCCAGGCAGGTTCCGAGGTTTCCGCACTGCTGGGCCGTATGCCGTCCGCCGTTGGTTACCAGCCCACGCTGGCAACCGAGATGGGCGACCTCCAGGAGCGCATTACCTCGACCAAGACGGGCTCCATTACCTCCGTCCAGGCTGTCTACGTCCCCGCAGACGACCTGACCGACCCGGCGCCTGCCACGACGTTTACTCACCTCGATGCCACCACGGTTCTTTCGCGTAGCATTTCGTCGCTCGGCCTGTTCCCGGCTATCGACCCGCTCGCGTCTTCCTCCGACGCTCTCGATCCCTCGATCGTCGGCGAGGAGCACTACCGTGTCGCTGTCAAGGTCCAGGAGCTCCTGCAGGAGTACTCCGACCTTCAGGACATTATCGCAATTCTGGGTATGGACGAGCTGTCCGAGGAGCAGCGCCTTACGGTCAACCGTGCCCGTAAGATTCAGCAGTTCCTCTCGCAGTCCTTCCACGTCGCCGAGAAGTTCACCGGCAACCCCGGTGTCTACGTCCGCGTCGAGGATACCGTCCGCTCTTTTGCCGAGATTGTCGACGGCAAGGCCGATGACCTGCCCGAGCAGGCTTTCCGCTATGCTTCCACGATTGAGGACGTGCGCGAGCGCGCCCGCAAGATGGGGGAGAAGTAGGTTATGCGTATCCGCATCGTGTGCCCCGTGAGCTGCGCCTATGAGGGCGACGCTGCGTTTGTGTCGATTCCGTCCACGGATGGCGAGTTTGGCGTTCTGCCTGCTCACTCCAGCGAGATCTGCACGATCGACCGCGGTTACGTTCGCGTTTCCGATAAGGCCATGGGCACTGTCGACCACACGTTTGCCGTGGCCGGCGGCTATGCCCAGGTTGCGGACGATGTCGTGACCGTTCTCGCCGAGCGCGCTTGCGATTTGGCGACCGTCGATGCCGACAAGCTTAAAGCTGATATTCAAGGTTTTGAAGAGAAGCTGGGTAATTTGTCGGAGGATGATGCACGCCGCGCCTACCTCTATAATGAAATCGCATGGTGTAAGCTCAAGCTTGCCCAATAGTCAAACGATTTAGCGTTCGACCATTTGCGAACACATCATGCCCGGGATGGCCCAGCCATCCCGGGCATGCTTTTTGAAAGGGTAGACCTTGGATATTATCCGCGTTGAGGGTGGCCACGCCATCGGAGGCTCCGTGCCCGTTTCGGGCGCCAAGAACTCCGCACTCAAACTCATGGCGGCAACGCTTCTGGCGCCGGGCAAGACGACGCTGCAGAACGTGCCCGATATTTCCGATGTCCACGTGATGGGCAAGGTGCTCAAGGGCATGGGCGCTACGATCGATGTTCTCGACGAGCACACGCTCGAGATTGATACCTCTCAGGTCGATTCTTGGGAGGCCCCCTACGAGCTCGTTGCCAAGATGCGTGCTTCCACAGCCGTGATGGGACCCCTGCTGGGTCGCTTCCATCGCGCCAAGATCGCCATGCCGGGCGGCTGCAACCTGGGTGCTCGCAAGATCGATATGCACATTCTTGGTCTCGAGGCCCTGGGCGTTGAGTTCGATACCGCCCACGGTTACATCAACGCTAATGCGCCCCAAGGTCTGCGCGGTACCACCGTCACGCTCGAGTTCGCCAGTGTCGGTGCGACCGAGAACCTCATTATGGCATCCGTGCGCGCGAAGGGTACCACGGTTATCGACAATGCCGCCCGCGAGCCCGAGATCGTCGATCTCGCCAACATGCTCAACGAGATGGGCGCTAAGATTGTCGGCGCCGGTACGCCTGTCGTGACCATCGAGGGCGTGGAAGAGCTGCATCCCGTTACCCATCGCGTAGTGGGCGACCGCATCGAGGCCGGCACCTTTATCGTCGCCGGTGCGTTGATGGCCGACGATCGCGGTGTCGACGTCACGGGTTTTTGCCCCATTCACTTGGGCATGGTACTCAAGAAGATGGAGCTCATGGGTATCGACTGCGAGCGCGTCGAGGATGGCGTCCATGTAAACCGTGCCGAGCGTATCAAGCCGGTCGACATCCAGACGCTTCCGTTCCCCGGCTTCCCGACGGACATGCAGGCGCAGATTATGGTGCTCTCCGCCCTTGCCGATGGTAGCTCCGTTATCACCGAGAACATCTTCGAGAATCGCTTTATGTTTGCCTCTGAGCTGGTGCGCATGGGTGCCGACATTCGTATCGAGAGCCATCATGCCATGATTCATGGCGTCAAGGGCTTCTCGGGTGCACAGGTTACCTCGCCCGATCTGCGTGGCGGAGCGGCCCTCGTCGTAGCGGGCTTGATCGCCGACGGGACGACCGAGGTTTCGGCCATCCATCACATCAAGCGCGGCTACGAGCGGTTTGTCGAAAAGCTGCAGGCGCTTGGCGCGCATGTCGAGCATGCTACCGTCCCCGATCCCGTCATCTACTAATACAGGTTGCCTATGTTTAATAAAAAACCCCTCGCGGATACCACCACCCGAAGACCCTCAACTGGTGCGCAGGCCAAGATCTACAGTCGCGATAACGTGGCTCGCTATTCCGAGCGCGCTCGTCAACGTCGCCGTAGCCACACGATTCGTCACGTCGCGCTCATTGTCGTGCTTGGCGTGCTGCTGAGTGCCACTACCGCTGCCGGCCTGTGGTTTGCCACCATTATGGGCAAGCTCGGCGATTCTAATGTCATTACCGACAATCTGCGTCGGGTTCTGGTTGACACCGATGAGGCAAAGGATCCGTTCTACGTGCTGCTTCTTGGCACCGACGGCCGTCCGGGCGAGGATACGTATCGTGCCGACTCGATTATCCTGGCACGCATCGACCCCACGCAAAAACAGGCGACGCTCATTTCCGTTCCGCGCGACACCAAGGTCGAGTACAAGGGCGAGACCATGAAGATCAACGCCTGCCATACCGTTGGCGGCGCCGAGGCCATGGTCGAGGCGGTCAACGAGCTGTGCGGTGTTCAGATTTCCCACTATGCCGAGGTCAGCTTCGACGGTATGCAGGCGCTGATTGATTCGGTTGGCGGTATCGACATTAACGCAACCGATGATGTTGACGACCCCGAGCACCTGGATATTAAGATTACCGCTGGCCAGCAGCATATGGACGGTGCCACCGCCCTTACCTATGCCCGCTGCCGCTACACCTATGCCGACGGCGATTACACGCGCATGCGCCACCAGCGTCAGGTGCTTGGCGCCCTTGCCAACCAGATTCTCAATAACTTCGATGCCACAAAGATCTTTGGCCTGGTTAATTCGCTGTCCGATATGCTCGTAACCGATATGAGCGTTCAGGATATCGTGGCTACGGTCAACGCCATGCGCGGTATGGATGTCGACGGTATCTACTCGGCCAACCTGCCCTCGTACGCCGACGACAGCACCATGATCGACGGTGTGAGCTACGTCTTTGTCTACGAGGACGAGCTCAAGGAAATGATGGAGCGCGTCGATGCCGGCAAGGATCCCAAGGGTCCCAACACCATGGGTCTTTCCGACGGTTCCAGCTCTACGATCGG
>DBFOIV010000010.1:0-5367 GCA_048489175.1 Collinsella sp.
CAACCTCCTTTTTTGAATATCAGCGAGTGTAGCCCCAAATGGCATCGTCACCGTATCAAAATTTGAATCGCAACAGGAAGCGACAAAGCGACGCAAACCCCTACCCCGCCTCGCGCATCCAGCGATCGAACGTCCCCACGCACACGCCCAGGCACTTTGCTGCCTGGCTGCGGGTAATATCGCCTGCCTCATAGCTATCGCGCACCAGCTCAAACTGAGGAGGGCACGGCTTGCGAGGTCGACCGAAACGAACCCCTCGCGCCCGCGCCGCTGCAATTCCCTCCGCCTGGCGCCGATGGATATTCTCGCGCTCCACCTGCGCCACGTAGCTCAGCAGTTGCAGCACAATATCGGCAATCAGGGTGTTGGTCACATCCGGCGCGCCGCTGGCCCTAGCGCGCGTGTCAAGCAATGGCATGTCCAACACCACAATGGCAACCCCGAGCTCCTTGGTAATGCGTCGCCATTCCTCAAGAATCTCGGAGTAATTACGACCAAGTCGGTCGATAGAAAGCACCACCAGCACGTCCCCGTCTCCCAGGACGTGCAACAGCTCGCGATAATGCGGTCGATCGAAGTCCTTGCCGCTCGCATGGTCGGCATAAATATTCGCTGAGCCCACGCCATAGGCGCCCAGCGCATCCAGCTGCCGATTCAGATTCTGATCGCGCGAACTCACCCGCGCATACCCGTACACCGTCGCCATCTCATCCCCGCTTTCTTGTAAACCTGCCAAAAGGGACAGGTTTATTTTGGTAGGTTTTACCTCTCAAATAGCAGGTAAGCGGGCGGCCGAGCAGACGGCAAGGTAGCCACGATTCAAATGCGGAGGGCGGCCCCGAAAGACCGCCCTCCGCTCTCTCGCCACGAGTCGGGATTTAGCTAATGGATAAGCTTAAAGTCCAAGTGTCCACGCGTGGTATTGACGCGCGAGACCTCGATAATCACGCGCTGGCCCAGTTCATAGCGAGTCCCCGTGTCGGCGCCCGTCAGCGTAAGCGCGTCCTCGTCGAACTCGAACCACTCGTTGCCCAGGCTCTTAATTGAAACCAGGCCCTCGACCTGCGTTAGGTCCAAGCGCACAAAGAGGCCCATGCTGCTAACCCACGAGACGGTTCCGGCATAGCGCTCACCCAGACGGTCCTCATAGTACTGGGCAATCTTGATCTTTTGCGTCGCATGGCTGGCGGCATCTGCCGCGCGCTCGGCATCGCTACATGCGCGGCAGATCTGCGGCAGAATGCGCGGCAGCGACTCGCGCCCCTTGCCGATCAGCCGCGGCGTACGGACCAAGGCGTCCTTGCCGCCGAGCTGCTCATAGGCCAACTGCAGTTTGAGCACGCGGTGCACCACCAGATCGGGGTAGCGACGGATAGGACTCGTAAAGTGACAGTAGCACGGTGCGGCGAGCGCAAAGTGGCCCTCGTTGCGCGGCTTGTACAGCGCGCGCTGCATGCTGCGCAGAAGCAGCGTGTTGACGAGCGGTGCGTTGGCCGTACCGGCGGCAGCATCAACTGCAGCCTGCAGCTCATCGGGGCTCCCCAGGGCAATACCGGCAGCACGACGATCGTCGATGATGCCTAGCTGCGCCAGCGCAACGGCGGCACCGTGCAGGCTATCGGGGCTCGGATCCTCATGCACGCGATAGCAGGCCTCGATATCACGGTCTGCCAGCCACTCTGCAACGCACTCGTTGGCGAGCAGCATGGCTTCCTCGATAAGCGACGTGGCACACGAACGCTCACGCGCCACAATCTGCACGGGCACTCCGTCCTCATCCAATAGAGCGCGAATCTCGGCCGTGTCAAAATCGACTGAGCCGCGGGCGCGACGAATACGACGGCGAAGTTCGGCGAGTTCGTTGGCGGCGACAAGGAAATCGCCGAGGTCGACGTTGTAGCCGCGGGCGGCCTCCTCGCACGCAAGACCGCGCTCAAGCGCTTCCTCGCGCGAGGTCTCGGCAGCCGCAACATCCTCGGCTGCACCCTCCAGCACCGAATACTCAACCGCGCCGGCACGCACCAGCAGCGCCTCGGCGCCGTCATAGTCCATACGCACACGCGAGCGAATCACGCTGGGATACGGATCGTAATGCCGCACGCGACCCTGCGTATCGAGCTCGATATCGACGGTAAACGCAAGACGGTCCTCGTCAGGGCGAAGCGAGCACAGGTCATTGGACAGGCGTTCGGGCAGCATGGGAAGCACGCGATCGGCCAGATACACCGATGTCGTACGATGGCGAGCCTCAAGATCGATATGCCCGTCCCACGCCACATAGTGTGAAACGTCGGCGATATGCACACCCAGCTTGTAGCCACCCTCGGGCGTGCGCCCCAACGAAATGGCATCGTCAAAGTCGCGCGCGTCGACCGGGTCGATCGTGATGACAAAGCGGTCGCGCAGATCGCGGCGGAGCGGGTCCTTAAGCGCCGCGGACACATCGAGCGAAAGCCCCTCGGCCTCGTCTAGCGCGGCCTCGGGATAGCTATCGGTATAGCCGTAACGCGCCATCACATATTGAACGCCCAAATCGGGCGCGTCATCTCCGCCAATGCGGCGTTCGATCGTCACGGTACCCGATTCCAGGCGCGTCGGGTAGGTCAAAATGCGCGCGACAACGGCATCACCCGGGTGGACGCCCAGGCGATCCGCCGAGGTATCCTCGGGCAGAATGAAGAAGTCGGCCTTCAGACGCGAATCGAGCGGCTCGATCACACCGAGCGGACCGGCGGTCTGGTACGTGCCCACCACGCTTATGGCTGCACGCTCAACCACGCTTTCGATCACGGCGCGCCGCTCACCGTGCGGGCTGTTCTTAATGCTCACGGCAACGGTATCGCCATCCATGATCTCGCGCTTACCGCGGCCCATGACCTTGTAGTCGCCGTTTTCGGTTACAACGTAGGCGCTATGCTCATGGAGCTGCACGCGCCCGGTCAGGCTCGGACGGCGTTCGCTGCGCACCGGCCCGCGCTGATTGCGAGCTCCACGCTTATGCTTGTTATTGCGCCCCATGGCGCCTCCTAACTATCGATTGCGAACTCCAAAGAGTCTACCCAAATGATTCGCTTTCCTGCCGTCCCCTAGGGATCAAAAAACGGGCCGCCCCATAAGAGACGACCCGTTGGAAGGGATGAATTCCAAGCATGCCTACACGCGCAGGTAGCGGCGCATGGCGATGGCAGAACCAAAGAGACCGATAATCACACCGACCAGAATCAGCGCAGCATAGGTCACCAGGTAGTACTGCATCGGCAGGGCAAACGACATCCAGCCGATGCTCTCCTGCAGACGCGGAATCATCAGATTGCGCAGCAGCTCCAGAACGCCGATGGAAAGCAGCGAGCCCAAAATGGCCTGCAGCACGCCCTCGGTGATAAACGGGCCACGAATGAAGCCGTTGCTGGCGCCGACCAGACGCATAATCGCAATCTCACGACGACGCGCCGTGATGGACAGGCGAATCGTGTTGTTGATGAAGATGAATGCGATAAAGGTCAGAAGACCAACGAGCACCACGGCGGCGATGCGGATGTAGTTGGTCACCTGGAACAGGCGGCTCACTTCCTCCTGGCCGTACAGCACGCTCGCGTTGACGTCGCCGTCATCCGCGATCTTCTGGAAATCGGCATCCTTCTTGAGCTTCTTTGCCGTGCTCTCGACCTTGGACGGATCGTCCATCTCAATAGCGAAGGAAGCCGGCAGCGGGTTCTGGCCATCGAGCGCGCTCATGGTGGCGTCGGCGTTGCCCGACATCTTGCTCGTATACTCGGCCAGCGCGTCGTCCTTGTCCTTATAGGTCACGGACTTGACGTTATTCCACGTCTTAAGCTCGGCCTCAAAAGCCTGAACATCGGCCTGATCGGCGTCATCACTAATGAACGCGTTGATGACAACCTGATCCTCGACGGTGCCGATCACGGAGTTCAGCATCGCAGAGCCCATGATGAACAGGCCGATGATAAACAGCGAAAGGAAGATCGTGATGACGGCGCCGAGCGAGGTAGTCCAGTTACGGAAGAAGTGGCTGATTGCCTCTTTGAAGGAGTAGCCCACGTTAGTTGGTGCCATAGTTGCCGTAACCTCCCCTCTCCTGGTCGCGGATGACGTGGCCGCCCTCGAGGGCGATCACGCGACGGTGCATGCTATCGACCATCTCGCGGTCGTGCGTGGCGACGATCACGGTGGTGCCGGTGCGGTTAATACGCTCAAGCAGCTTCATGATGCCCAGCGAGATCGCCGGGTCGAGGTTGCCCGTGGGCTCGTCGCAGATCAGCAGCGGCGGACGGTTGACCATAGCACGGGCGACGGCAACGCGCTGCTGCTCGCCACCGGAAAGCTGGTCGGGCAGCGAGTCCATCTGATCGGCCAGACCGACCAGGCGCAGCACCTCGGGCACCTGGCTGCGAATGACGCCCTTGGGCTTGCCGATGCACTGCAGGGCAAACGCCACGTTTTCGTAGGCGGTCTTTTGCGGCAGAAGCTTAAAGTCCTGGAACACGGCGCCAATCTGGCGGCGCAGGAACGGAACCTTGCGGTTCTTGATCTTCATGAGGTCCTGACCGGCAACCAGGATGCGGCCGCTCGTCGGCTTGACGTCGCGGTTGAGCGTCGACAGCAGCGTGGTCTTACCCGAGCCGGAGTGACCGACCAGGAAGACGAACTCGCCCGGATAGATCTCGATGTTGATGTCGTCGAGTGCAGGCTTGTTGGGCTGTGCCGGATAGATCTTGGTGACATGCTCCATAAGGATGACGGGCTCGACACCGGCCTGCTTGGCCATCTTCTTGCGGCTGGCCTGCGGATCGATAGGCGCAAACACCGACGTAAAATCGGGGTTGTTGAGCGCGTTATCGAGGCTTGCAACCTCGGCGGCCTGATCGCTCTCGACCACCGGGGCAGCAGGCTGCGTGGGGTCGGGAATAGCAGCAAAGAGACCGGACTGCGCAGGCTGAGGAGCCGGCGCCGCAGGGGCCAAGGGGTCGGGAATGCCGGCCATGGTAGGCTGCGGCGTGGCGGCACCAGCCTGAGGCTGCTCCACGCGAGCGGTCACGGCCTGAACGGGCTCAAAACCCGCCGTGCCGGAAAGCGCGACATCGCTGGTTGGATTGTAGGCAAAGGGATCGGATGCCGGCTGTGCCTGATCTGCCGGCTGAGCGGGGACCTGAGCAACAGGCTGGCCCTCTGAATCCGGAGTGGCGAAACGACTACCCTGGACGCCTGCCTGCGTCTTGGGGGCATCATCGCCCGCACCGGAGGTACGGAAGTGGTTACCCACTGGTGCTCCTTATCGTCGTGCGTTTAAACTACATGAGCGCTTTGTATTTTAGCAGCATTAGCTTTGCTGCACATAAGAAGCATGGC
>DBFOIV010000011.1:0-10819 GCA_048489175.1 Collinsella sp.
AAGGCCTGCTTTGGAATTAACTGGCGGAGAGTCAGGGATTTGAACCCTGGAGACGCTTTTGACGCCTACACGATTTCCAATCGTGCTCCTTCGGCCACTCGGACAACTCTCCGTTAAATGCGAAAGTCAGTATACACGAGGAATCGCAAAGTGCAAACAGAAAAGTTGGCATTTTTTAAAGCGCTTGACCGCGCTTGGCGTTGCAGTGGGGTTTGAGGTACCAAAAAACGCCTTCCGACCAGCGTGGTTGATTAACTCAATTGTTCAAAAGGGGTATTCATAAGTGACTCGGCAATGAATTTAAAAATCTTTGGGTGGTGCTGTGAGCCACTGGTATGTATTTTGCGACCACAACCATGCGCCCGCTGACCTGCGACTTAACCCAGTTTGTCCCCGTGGCACCGTATCTTGTCCACAAATCCGTCAAGTTCTTGGTCGGCATTTGGTTAGAACGCGCATGAAGTGCTGTGTAAGCATGGGCATATGTGGAGGTCATGAGGTTGTAGCTGCATATTCTTGCAGCCTAGGAGGTTGAAAGATATTATTACCAAGTCTTTTCCTGCTTCAGGCGCACCTTCACGACCTGAAGCCACATTTGCCCAGAGGAGGTGACAATATGAAGGCTTATGAACTGCTGTTCTTTGTTGACCCGTCGCTCGACCCCGAGACTCGTCTCGCTGTTATGAAGCGTATCGATACCACGATCGCTGAGGGCGCTGGCAAGGTCGACTCCGTTGACGAGTGGGGCAAGCGCAAGCTCGCCTACGAGATCAACGACCTCACCGATGGTGACTACACCCTCATCAACTTCCACGCAGATCCTACCCAGATCGCCGAGCTTGATCGCGTCCTGCGCATCACCGACGCTGTGGTCCGCCACATGATCGTCCGTCGCGACGACCAGGAGTAAGACTGTCGTTTTGGACTGGGCTTGTGCCCCAAGAGGAAGTAGTGAGTTATGAGCATCAATCGAGTGAACATCACCGGTAACCTCACCCGCGATCCCGAGCTGCGCGCCACCGCCGGCGGAACCCAGGTTCTGTCCTTTGGCGTCGCCGTCAACGATCGTCGCCGTAACGCGCAGACTGGCGAGTGGGAGGACTATCCCAACTTTGTCGACTGCACTATGTTCGGCACCCGCGCCGAGGCCGTGAGCCGTTTCCTGGCAAAGGGAAACAAGGTCGCGATCGAGGGCAAGCTGCGCTACAGCTCTTGGGAGCGCGACGGCCAGCGCCGGAGCAAGCTTGAGGTCATCGTCGATGAGATCGAGTTTATGAGCTCCCGTGGTGGCCAGGGTGGCTACGATCAGGGCGGTTACGCCCCCGCAGCTCCCGCGCCCGCAGCACGTCCTGCCGCACCGGTGGCCACACCTCCCGCGCTCGACGTCTACGATGAGGACATCCCGTTCTAAGGGTGTTCACCTATTTTTGAGTGAGAGGCGGCTTCGGTTCGCCGAAGTTGCCAAATGAAAGGTATTTTGACATGGCTAATGATTTTTCTGCACGTCAGCCGCGTCGTAAGTACTGCCAGTTCTGCAAGGAGAACACTGAGTTCATCGACTATAAGGACACTCAGCTTCTCCGTAAGTACATGACCGACCGTGGCAAGATCAAGCCCCGTCGCGTCACTGGCGCTTGCACGCAGCATCAGCATGACATCGCCAACGCCATCAAGCGCGCCCGCGAGATGGCTCTCCTGCCGTACACCGTCCCCGTGGTTTCCTCTCGTGGCAACCGCGACCGCGGCTAAGAAGGGAGACGCATCATGAAGGTTATTCTTCTCGATGAGATCAAGGGCAAGGGCGGCGAGGGTGACGTCGTAGAGGTCGCTCAGGGTTACGCTGAGAACTTCCTGTTCCCCAAGAAGCTCGCTGTTGCCGCCACCAAGGGCAACCTCAAGCAGCTTGACGAGCGTCGCAACAACATCGCCAAGCGCGAGGCCGTCCGTCTGGCTACCGCCAACGAGACCAAGGCTGCCTTCGAGGGCAAGACGGTCACCGTTGACGTCAAGGTCGGCGACGAGGGCATCCTCTTTGGCTCCGTTACCGCCGCTATGATCGCTGACGCCATCAAGGCTCAGCTCGGTATGGACATCGACCGCAAGCGCGTCGAGCTCGGTAAGCCCATCAAGGTTGCCGGTGCCCACACCGTTGCCATCTCGCTGTACCGCGAGATCAAGGCCGAGGTTGTCGTTCTCGTCGGCGTTACCGCCGAGGAGCTCGCTGCCGAGGCTGAGGTCGAGGAGGCCGCTGAGGTCGCCGAGGCCGAGACCGCCGAGGTCGAGACTGAGGCTGCTGCCGAGTAGCATTTGCTGCAACGCAACAATCTTGTTCTAAGAAGGGCGCTCTGGGAAACCAGGGCGCCCTTTTGTTTTTTTGCGCTGAGTGAGTGTCATGGTGAACGTTGCGTCGAAGTCCTATATACAGGACCGTTCATCCGTTTGGTTCGGTGATGATTGGCGGCGCGCGGCGTGTTTTGGGACCGTGGCTGATACTATGGATGCTCGCAAGCGATATGAATGAGGATGCTCATGGCATATGACGATAGGGAGACCGGGCTGACGGTTGAGGACCGCGGCTCAAAGTTGGGTCTTCCCCAAAACCAAGATGCAGAGGCCAATGTACTGGCCGCTATGCTGCTATCGCCCGAGGTGGTCGAAGAGGCCCAGGTCGAGCTGCAGCCCGATGACTTCTACCGGCCCATTCATAAGACCATCTATACCGCGATGGTCGATATGTACAACAGCCGCATTCCCATCGACTCCATCTCGCTGATCGATTATCTGCGAAGCATCAACAAGCTCGATGCCGTGGGCGGCGAAGCGTATATTTTGGAGTTGATGGGTCAGACCCTGTCGCTCGTCAACTGGCAGCACCATGCCGCCATCGTTCGCCGCGATTCGATGCTGCGTGAGCTGATCGGCGCCACCAACGAGATCAACGCGCTGGCATATAACGCCCCCACCGACACCAAAGAGGTTGTCGAGCTGGCCGAGAGCAAGCTGCTCAAGGTTACGGCGCGCGAGGTCAAGTCGAGCTACAAGACGCTGACCGAGTTTATGGTCGAGGCCTATAACGAGGCCGAGGAAGTGTGCCAGGCCGGTGGCCAGGCTGCGGGCGTGCCCACGGGCTTCCCGTCGCTCGACCGCATGCTCATGGGCTTCCGCGAGGGCCAGCTCATCATCATCGGCGCCCGTCCTGCTGTAGGTAAGACGTCGTTCGCTCTGAACCTGGCACTTAACGCTGCCGCTGCTGGTTATACCGTCGGCTTCTTCTCGCTGGAGATGTCGGGCAAGGAAATTGCCCAGCGTCTGATTTGCGCCTATGCCATGATCTCGATCAGTGATTTCCGCATGGGCCGCATTAGCCCCGAGCAGTGGGCCAATATCAACGAGGCCACGCAGACCTTATCCAAGCTGGATATTCTGATTGACGATACGCCCGGCACCACAGTGACCGAGATTCGCGCCAAGAGCCGTCGCATGCTCCATAACAAGGAGAAGGCCATCATCATCCTGGACTACCTGCAGCTGGTGAGTCCTCCGCCGGGACGCCGCTCCGAGAGCCGTACCGTCGAGGTTTCGGAGATGTCGCGTGGTCTGAAGATCATGGCCAAGGAGCTCAAGATCCCACTCATCGCGCTGTCGCAGCTCTCGCGTCAGGTCGAATCCCGTACCGGCAAGCGCCCGCAGCTTTCCGACCTTCGTGAATCGGGCTCCATCGAGCAGGACGCCGATATCGTTATGTTCTTGGACCGCTCCGCGGACGAGGCCGAGGCCTCGCGCGACGATCGACCCGACGAGGGCGTTACGCGTATCGTCGTGGCCAAGAACCGTTCGGGCCCGATCGGCGACGTCGACCTGATGTTCCTGCCGGCATCCACCAAGTTCTATGAGCTTGATGGGGCACATGCCGAGGAGTAGGACAGGCGCCCGTTGCACGGGTATACTGGGAATGTTTTGTGCTTCTGCGTGCCGGCGTGGCGCGTAGACAGGCCATGAATGTAAGGAGTAAACATGCCGTCAACCGTTTTGGTCGGTGCCCAGTGGGGCGATGAGGGCAAGGGTAAGATTTGCGACCTGGTCGCCGGCGACTTCGATGCTGTCGTGCGCTACTCGGGCGGCAACAACGCCGGTCACACCATCGTCGTCAACGGCAAGAAGTACGGCCTGCACCAGGTGCCTTCCGGCATCATGTATTCCGACCACGTGTCGGTGATCGGTAACGGCTGCGTCGTCAACCCCAAGGTTGTCCTTGAGGAGATTGACATGTTCGAGGCCGACGGCATCACCACCAAGAACCTCAAGATCAGTGGCAACGCGCATGTCATCATGCCGTACCACATCGATCTGGATGGCGCCTTTGAGCAGAAGCTCGGCAAGAAGAACATCGGTACCACCAAGCGCGGCATCGGTCCGTGCTATCAGGACAAGATGGCCCGCATTGGCCTGCGCATGCAGGACATGCTGGACGAGACGCTGTTTCGCGACAAGCTGGAGACCGCTCTCGCCCGCGTGAACCCCGAGCTCGAGCTCATCTACAACCTGCCCACCTACACCGTGGACCAGATTTGCGACGAGTACCTGCCGATGGCCGAGCGCCTGCGCCCCTACATCACCGAGACGAGCCTGCTGCTCAACAACATGATCGACGAGGGCAAGGACCTGCTGTTTGAGGGCGCCCAGGCGACGCTGCTCGACATCGACCACGGCACCTATCCGTACGTGACGTCTTCCAACTGCACCGCCGGCGGCGCCATTACCGGCTCCGGCGTCGGCATGAAGAACGTCGATCGCGTGCTGGGCGTCATGAAGGCCTATATCACCCGCGTCGGTTCGGGCCCCATGCCCACCGAGCTTTCCTATGAGTCCGAGGCTGGCCACACGCTGACCGAGGAGGGCTATGAGTACGGCGTGACCACCGGTCGCCGTCGTCGTTGCGGCTGGTTTGACGGCCCTATCGCCAACTATGCCTCGTGCGTCAACGGCCTCACCGACATCGCCGTGACCAAGCTCGACGTGCTTTCGGCCTTCGACACCATCAAGGTGTGCGTGGCCTACGACGTCGATGGCGAGCGCTACACCAGCGTGCCCGAGCATCAGGTGCGCTTTGAGCATGCCAAGCCCATCTACGAGGAGCTCCCTGGCTGGAAGTGCGACATCACCGGTTGTCGCAGCTTTGACGAGCTGCCGCAGGAGGCTCAGGACTACGTGGCGTTTATCGAGGATCTGGCACACACCCGCGTGACGTTCATTGGCGTTGGCGCTGGTCGCGAGCAGATTATCAACCGATTCTGGAAGTAATCGGGACTATTTGGTTATTGCGATATACCCCTTTGCAGCCCGGGTGGGCGGCCGAGGGGTATATTTGCTTGCAAGGGGCTCGCGCGGAGCGGGCCATTCATCCATAGAGGAGGCACCCTTGAAGGCGGACACTCAAACCATCGACATCCTGTTGTTGGGCAGCGGCGGCCGTGAGCATGCTTTGGCAGCCAAGCTCGCAGCATCACCGCGCGCCGGCAAGCTCTACATCGCGCCGGGCAACGGCGGCACCGCGAGCTGCGGCGAGAACGTTGTTCTCGACGACTGCGATCCTGCGGCCGTGGCGGCGTTTGCGCAGAGCCACGGATGCGGACTCGTGGTAATTGGCCCCGAGGCTCCGCTCGTGGCGGGCGTGGCCGACGCCGTGCGCGCGGCGGGTATTCCCTGCTTTGGCCCGGGTGCCGAGGGCGCCCAGATGGAGGGCTCCAAGCTGTTCTCCAAGCAGCTCATGGAGCGTGCGGGCATTCCGACGGCAGCCTACGGCTCGTTTACCGACGAGGCTTCGGCTCTCGCCTACGTACGCGAGCAAGGCGCCCCGCTGGTCGTCAAGGCCGACGGCCTTGCCGCAGGCAAGGGCGTTATCGTGGCGACCGAACTTGAGCAGGCCGAGGAGGCCGTGCGCGAGTGCTTTGGCGGCACCTTTGGCGATGCCGGCAACACCGTGGTTATCGAGGAGATGCTCGTTGGTCCCGAGTGCTCGCTGCTGGCCTTTACCGACGGCAAGACCGTGCGCCCCATGGCCACCTCGCAGGACCACAAGCGCGCGCTTGAGGGCGACCTTGGTCCCAACACCGGCGGCATGGGCGTCTACAGCCCGGTGCCCATCGTGACTGACGAGGAGCACGCCACCATGGTGAAGGTCATGGAGCAGACCGTGGCCGAGCTCGCTGCCGAGGGTATCGACTACCGCGGCTGCCTGTACGGCGGCTTTATGCTCACGCCTGCCGGCCCCAAGGTGCTGGAGTTCAATGCCCGCTTTGGCGACCCCGAGACGCAGGTCGTTCTGCCGCGCCTTAAGAACGACCTGGTCGAGGTCATGCTCGCCTGCGCCAACTGCGAGCTCGATCAGATTGAACTCGACTGGCGCGACGAGTGGGCCGTGGCCGTTGTCCTGACGAGTGCGGGTTATCCCGGCAGCTACGAGAAAGGCAAGGTCATTACCGGTATCGCCGATGCCGAGGCCATGGAGAACGTGACCGTGTACCACGCGGGCACTGCCGTGGTGGACGGCCAGCTCGTGACCAATGGTGGCCGCGTGCTTGCCGTGACCGCGCTGGGCGATACGTTTGAGAACGCCCGCAACCTTGCCTACGAGGCCTGCGAGAAGATTGATTTTGAGGGCAAGACCCTGCGTCACGACATCGGCCTGCGCGCGCTGCGCGGCCGCGACGCCTGGGATGCCTAAAATCCGAGAGGAATGAGACGGATGGACGAGAAGAACGAAGAGCTCGTGGACGCGCAGATCGTCGAAGAGGACAGCCGCGTGTATGGGCACGCCGAGGGCGAGCCTGGTGGCGAGGTCGCTGACGAGCCGGCGCTGGTGCTGGGCGATGACGACCCGCACGATGCCGAGCTGCACGAGAAGATTCTTTCGGAGGAGTGCGCCTGGAAGGGCAAGATCCTCGACGTCCACCGTCTTGAGGTTGAGCTGCCCAACGGTCGCCGCAGCGCCCGCGATATCGTTCGCCATCCGGGTGCGGCGGCTGTTGTGGCACTGACCGAGAGCGGCAAGATCGTACTGGTGCGTCAGTACCGCACCGCCATCGACCGCGTGACGGTCGAGATTCCCGCCGGCAAGCTCGATCCAGGCGAGGACCCGCTCGATTGCGCCAAGCGCGAGCTGCATGAGGAGACGGGCTTTAGGGCTGGTCGCATTCGCTTTTTGACGTCGATTGTCACGTCCTGTGGTTTTTGCGATGAGATTATCCACATCTACTTGGCTACCAAGCTCGAGTTTGATGCGCCCAACCCCGATGATGACGAGTTTGTCAACGTGGACCTGGTGCCGCTGCATGAGCTGATCGACGCCGTACTCGACGGCAAGATCGAAGACGCCAAGACCGTCGTGGGCGCCTTGGCCTGCGACAGCATCGCACACCGCCTTGGGGGCACGGAGCTTTAACGAGTGGGGATAGCCCTGGGACAAGTACTACTGATTGCTTTGTCCCAGGGCCTTACGTTGCTGATATTTCTTTGAGGATCACATGCTGAAGAGGTTTCTTTCGTATTACGAGCCCCAGATGGGGCTTTTTGTTGCTGATACTGTTTGTGCTCTGGTGCTTGCCGCCATTGACCTTGCTTTTCCTATTATTCTGCGTAATTTGACCGGTGGGCTATTTACTCAGGGTCAGGCTGCCATTATGCAGGCGCTCGGCATGATCGCGGTGGGCTTGGTGCTGATGTATGCCGTCCGCTGCGCCTGCCGCTACTTTGTGAGCTATTGGGGCCACGTGATGGGCGCGCGCATGGAGTCCAAAATGCGCGAGGACCTGTTCGACCAGTATGAGCGCTTTAGCTTTGCGTACTTCGACCGCAACAGCTCGGGTGACATGATGAGCCGCGTGGTCAACGACCTGTTCGATATCTGCGAGGCGGCGCATCACGTACCCGAGTGGATCATCATCTGCGGTATCGAGATTATCGGCTCGTTTGTGATCCTCTTTACCATCGCTCCGGTGCTGGCGCTTGCCATGGCCGTGGTGACGGCGGCGTTTGCGGTCGTCATGTTTTGGCAGAACATGCGCATGCGCGAGGTCTTTAGCGACAACCGCAAGAAGATCAGCGGCATTAATGCACAGCTGCAGGATTCTCTGGCGGGCATGCGCGTGGTCAAGAGCTTTGCCAACGAGGAGACCGAGCGTGCCAAGTTCCGTGCCTCTAACGACCGCTACCTTTTGTCCAAGGAGAACATGTATCACGCCATGGGCGTCTATACCGCGACGTATGGCCTGCTCTCGGGTGTGCTCTATGTGATCGTGGTGCTGCTGGGCGGCTGGCTGGTCGCCAAGGGACAGCTGCAGGCGGTCGATATGGCGACCTTTGCACTCTATATTTCGCTGTTCTGCACGCCGCTTGAGACGCTCGTCAATTCGGCCGAAACGTATCAGAAGGCTATCGCCGGCTTTAAACGTATGGACGAGGTGCTCTCGACCGCGCCGGATATCCAGGACAAGCCGGGCGCTACGGATCTGCAGGTGACTGCTGGCGCCGTGGAGTATCACGACGTGTGCTTTAACTACGAGGATGTCGAGCTGGGCGAGGGCTATGCCGACGAGCGTCCCGTTATCGACCATATGGACCTGTCCATCAAGCCCGGGCAGACCATCGCTTTGGTTGGCCCTTCGGGCGGCGGCAAGTCCACGACCTGTTCGCTGCTGCCGCGCTTTTATGACGTGGCTACCGGATCCATTAGCATCGACGGTCAGGACGTGCGCGATGTGACGCAGCAGAGCCTGCGCCGCGCCATCGGCCTGGTGCAGCAGGATGTCTATCTGTTTGACGGCACGATTGGCGAGAACATCGCCTACGGCAAGCCGGGCGCTACGGCAGAAGAGATCGCCGAGGCCGCCCGTCGCGCCAACATCGATGCCTTTATCGAGTCGCTTCCGCAGGGCTACGACACCGTGGTGGGCGAGCGCGGCAGCCGTCTTTCGGGCGGACAGAAGCAGCGCGTTGCCATCGCGCGCGTGTTTCTCAAGAACCCCAAGATCCTGATTTTGGACGAGGCGACGAGTGCTTTGGATAACGAGAGCGAGGAGGCGGTGCAGGAGTCACTCGAAGAGCTGGCACGCGGCCGCACCACGATTATCATCGCCCACCGTCTTTCGACCATTAAGCATGCCGATGAGATTGCGACCGTTGAGCATGGTCGCGTTATGGAGCGTGGCACGCACGAGGAGCTTCTCGCCCGTGGCGGCACCTATGCCCGTTACTATCGAATGCAGTTCGAAGGTGCGCGTGCGCACGAGCTCGACTGATTGATATGACAGGAAGTTTATGGCTGACAAGAACCCTTTGACTCCGGAAGAAGTGACGGAGTTATTCTCCGAAATCGATGCATCCGGCGTCTTGGATCCCACGCTCGCCAAAAAGCGTACCGAGCGCATGCGTGAGAAGGAGGCTGCGGCCAAGCGCGGTGACAAAGCTGCGCTAGCGCAGCTGCGCAGCGAGGACCGCGCGAGCCAGGCAAAACATATCGACCCGCTGTCCGAGGACGATCCTTCGGGCTCGCAGGTGAGCCATACCATTACGAAGACCGCGATGGCCGTGGTCATCGGTATTTTGGTGCTGATCGTGGGCATGCAGATTGGCTACGGCGTGATGCGTCGTCTGAACACCGCCAACCTGTCCGAGAGCGTTTCGGTCGATACCGTTTCGACGGCGCTGAAGGGCGGCCTTGAGTGGGGCAACGGCTTTACGCAGTTCCCGCTCGACTTTACCGTCGATGAAGCCGATGAGCGTACGGGCACGGTCGAGGTGACGGTGTTGGACACATCGTCTGCCAACGAGCTCGAGCTGCTGTCCAACGGGCAGATCCAGGCCGCGGCGCTTGCGACCAACGCGCTGCTCAACGATAAGATCGACCGCGTGGTGTATAACGTTCACGCCTATATCGACGAGGATAGCAACATTCAGCACGATTCCTTCTTTGGCATGTTCCCCGCGCGGGGCCACCAGAGCGCCATTTTGACGTTCGTGTGGACCAAGAGCTCATCCAACGCCACGAGTATCGACTGGAAGATGCGCATCGTGAGTATGGATGACACCATCGCCGAGCGCATTCAGAAGCAGGTGAACTCGGTGTCGTCGTTGATTGAGGATCCGGTGGTGAGCCAGACCAAGATTGACGAGGAAAAGGCCGAGCGTGACCTGGAGCATCGTCTGCATGGCCGCGAGATTTTCCGCGGCGGCAAGCCCGATCGCACACCGTCCGAACTGCTGGAACAGGACAAGAAAAAGTAAGACGCCATCATCCCGCGTGAGCCACAAGCCCGCGCGGGATGATTATTTAATCCCCGTCCCAGAAAAATCATTATGCATAGAAAGTCATAATTATCATTTCGTAAACATTTCGATGAAATTAACGCCATGAGGCATACTTGCGGTTACAATACCGCGAGGCCTAACTACACACCTTTAAGCCGGTCCTGTGAGACCGGGAAGGAGAATTATGGCGAACAACCATATCGCGGGCGCTGCCGCCCGCACCTTCGCGCCCAGCGAGCTTTGCCAGCGTATGCTGGCCAAAACCAGCAAGGGCACCTGCGGTCCCTGCATCCTGTATCTTGAGGATGGGACCATTTTTTATGGACGTGCATGCGGCGCCGAGGGTACCGCGACCGGCGAAGTCTGCTTCAACACCTCGCTCGAGGGCTACTTTGAGGTCATGACCGACCCGAGTTATGCCGGCCAAATCGTAACCATGACCTATCCGCAGATCGGCAACTACGGTATCGACGAGACCGACGTCCAGTCGGCCTTCCCCGGCGACGCCGTGCGC
>DBFOIV010000012.1:0-3315 GCA_048489175.1 Collinsella sp.
CCCTCGCCTCGGCATGTCTTCTCTCCACGCCACGTACCTGCTGCTGAGCCTGCCTGCCAGATGATTGGAAGCAACAGCGTAAATCCCATCACGCCAACATCCCGGCGATCGCCGGGGCCTGTATACCTATATGAGAGGAGAGGGGTATATGGCGCGTAAGTTTAAGTCTATGGACGGCAACGAGGCGGCCGCATATGTTTCGTATGCGTACACCGAGGTAGCGGGAATCTATCCCATTACGCCGTCCAGCCCGATGGCCGACCATGTCGACCAGTGGGCGGCCCAGGGTCGCAAGAACATCTTCGGCACCCCGGTCAAGGTCGTCGAGATGGAGTCCGAGGCAGGTGCAGCCGGTACCGTTCACGGTTCGCTGGGCGCCGGTGCTCTGACCACCACCTACACGGCTTCTCAGGGTCTGCTCCTGATGATTCCGAACATGTACAAGATCGCGGGCGAGCAGCTCCCGGGCGTCTTCCACGTCTCCGCGCGTTGCGTCGCTTCCCACGCCCTGAACATTTTTGGCGATCACTCCGACGTCATGGCTTGTCGTCAGACCGGCTTCGCCATGCTCGCCGAGGGCAACGTCCAGGAGGTCATGGACCTCTCGCCGGTGGCTCACCTTGCCGCCATCGAGGGTAAGACCCCGTTCCTTAACTTCTTCGACGGCTTCCGCACCAGCCACGAGATCCAGAAGGTCGCCATGTGGGACTACAAGGATCTGGCCGAGATGTGCGACATGGACGCCGTCCAGGCTTTCCGCGACCACGCGCTCAACCCTGAGCACCCGCACACCCGCGGTAGCCACGAGAACGGCGATATCTTCTTCCAGAACCGTGAGGCCTGCAACAAGGTCTACGACGAGCTTCCCGCCGTCGTCGAGGGCTACATGAAGAAGATCAACGAGAAGCTCGGCACCGATTACGGCCTGTTCAACTACTACGGCGCTCCCGATGCCGATCGCGTCGTCGTGTGCATGGGCTCCTTCTGCGACGTGCTCGAGGAAGTCATCGACTACCTCAACGCTCACGGCGAGAAGGTCGGCCTGGTCAAGGTTCGTCTGTTCCGTCCGTTCTCCATCAA
This sequence comes from Collinsella sp., assembly GCA_048489175.1. GTDB lineage: Bacteria > Actinomycetota > Coriobacteriia > Coriobacteriales > Coriobacteriaceae > Collinsella. Next base: position 1,081 of record DBFOIV010000012.1, read on the forward strand.
GCACTTCGTCGACGTTCTCCCCGAGACCGTCCAGAAGATCGCCGTCATGGACCGTACCAAGGAGCCGGGTTCCATCGGCGAGCCGCTCTACCAGGACGTCGTCTCCGCTCTCTACGAGGCCGGCAAGACGGGCATCAAGGTCGTCGGCGGCCGTTATGGCCTGGGCAGCAAGGACACGCCTCCCGCGTCCGCGTTCGCTGTCTTCGAGGAGCTCAAGAAGGACGAGCCCAAGCGCGAGTTCACCATCGGCATTGTCGATGACGTGACCAACCTGAGCCTGCCCGAGGCCGAGGATACGCCCAACACCGCAGCCCCCGGCACCATCGAGTGCAAGTTCTGGGGTCTGGGTGGCGACGGTACCGTCGGCGCCAACAAGAACTCGATTAAGATCATCGGCGACCACACCGACAAGTACGTCCAGGCCTACTTCCAGTACGACTCCAAGAAGACCGGCGGCGTCACCGTCTCGCACCTGCGCTTTGGTGATTCCCCGATTCGCTCGCCGTACTACGTGACCAAGGCCGACTTTGTCGCCTGCCATAACCCCAGCTACATCGTTAAGGGCTTCAAGATGGTCCGCGACGTCAAGCCGGGCGGCACCTTCCTGGTCAACTGCCAGTGGAGCGACGAGGAGTTCGCCGAGCACATGCCCGCCGTGGCCAAGCGCTACATCGCGAACAACAACGTCAACGTTTACCTGATCGACGCTATCGACCTGGCCGCCAAGGTCGGCATGGGCAAGCGCACCAACACGGTGCTCCAGTCCGCCTTCTTCGCGCTGGCCAAGGTCCTGCCCGCCGAGGACGCCCTGCAGTACATGAAGGACGCGGCTACCAAGTCCTACATGAAGAAGGGCCAGGCCATCGTCGACGCCAATCACAAGGCCATCGATGCCGGCGCTACCGCTTTCCGTAAGTTCGAGGTTCCGGCCGACTGGGCTACCGCCGAGGACGCCGCTCCCGTCGAGCTCTCCGAGGAGACCAAGTCCGCTATCGCCCAGCAGGTCAAGAACCTGCTCGAGCCCATCGATCGCATGGACGGCGACAGCCTGCCCGTTTCCGCCTTCGTCGATTGCGCCGACGGCCAGTTTGAGCTGGGCGCCTCCGCATACGAGAAGCGCGGCGTCGCTGTGGTCGTTCCCCACTGGGACGAGACCAAGTGCATCCAGTGCAACCAGTGCGCCTATGTGTGCCCGCATGCCACCATCCGTCCGTTCGCGATGACCGAGGACGAGGCTGCCGCCGCACCCGAGGCTACCCGCACGCTCGACGCCATGGGCCCCAAGGCCAAGGGCATGAAGTTCACCATGGCCGTGTCCCCGCTCGACTGCATGGGTTGCACCAACTGCGTCAAGGTTTGCCCCAAGGGCGCCCTCGAGATGGTTCCCACCGAGCAGGAGATGGACCAGCAGCCCGTTTGGGACTACATGGTCGAGAACGTCTCCGAGAAGAAGGAGCTCATCGCGGCCAACGTCAAGGGCAGCCAGTTTAAGCAGCCCTACCTGGAGTTCTCCGGCTCCTGCGCCGGCTGCGCCGAGACCGCCTATGCACGTCTGGTGACCCAGGTCGCCGGCGACCGCATGTTCATTTCCAACGCCACCGGCTGCTCCTCCATTTGGGGCAACCCCGCTGCCACCGCTCCTTACTGCAAGGACAAGGACGGTCACGGCCCGGCGTGGAACAACTCCCTGTTCGAGGACAATGCCGAGCACGGTCTGGGCATGGCCGTTGGCTATGAGGCCGTTCAGCACAAGCTGATCGCCGCTACCCAGGACATCATCGCTGCCGATGGTCCGTCCGATGAGCTCAAGGCCGCCGGCCAGGCTTGGATTGACTCCGTCAACGACGCCGAGGCCTCCAAGACCGCTGCCGCTGCCTACGTTGCCGAGCTCGAGAAGTGCGGCTGCGACGCTTCCAAGGCGATCCTCGCCGACAAGGCTTACCTCACCAAGAAGTCCTTCTGGATCTTCGGCGGCGACGGTTGGGCCTACGACATCGGCTTCGGTGGCCTGGACCACGTCCTGGCTTCTGGCCACAACGTCAACGTCTTCGTCTTCGACACCGAGGTCTACTCCAACACCGGCGGCCAGGCCTCCAAGGCCTCGAACCTGGGCCAGGTCGCTCAGTTCGCCGCTGCCGGTAAGGTGACCAAGAAGAAGTCCCTGGCCGAGATCGCCATGAGCTACGGCTACGTCTACGTGGCGCAGGTCGCCATGGGCGCCAACCCGGCTCAGAC
>DBFOIV010000013.1:0-7600 GCA_048489175.1 Collinsella sp.
TCAAAAGTATAGTGGCGTCGCTGCGGTGGGCGACGCCCGCAGCCTAAGCAGGACAAAGTCTTCAGCAGCTTGGACTGGCTGCTCCACATGAGAACCGTTCAGCGGTTCGGGGAAACCGTTGGGCGATAAAATATTCTCGCAAACTGATAATATTCTTGCATCGCACGGAAACCTTGATTACTATCCCAATCAAGCGCGGTGCTCAGACCGAACTGTGCCTCCCGGTGTGAACGCCGCGCTTACGCTTTCTAGTTAACCGTAAGGAGATAAACATGAGCAAGACCGTCGTGTCTTCCGATAACGCACCCGCAGCCATCGGACCGTATTCCCCCGGTATCCAGACCGGCAACATGGTGTTCCTGTCCGGCCAGCTGGGCATCGACCCCACAACTGGCAAGATGCCCGAGGGCGTCGAGGCCCAGGCCAAGCAGTCCCTTGCTAACGTCGAGGCCCTGCTGACTGCCGCCGGCGCTACGTTTACCGATGTCGTCAAGACCACGGTCTACCTGGCCGACATCGCCGACTTCGCCGCCGTGAACGAGATCTACGCCTCCAAGTTCGAGGCCCCGTTCCCCGCGCGCAGCGCCTTCCAGGTTGCCGCCCTTCCGGCTGGCGGTCTGGTCGAGATCGAGGTCGTTGCCGCTCTCTAAGGCGTTGGCCACAACTAAACATGACATGCAAAAAGACCCTGCAGCGCGTGCGAGCTGCAGGGTCTTTTGTTAAGTGACGGATCGCTTGTGGAGCCGCGCTCCATTTTGCTCGTTAGCCCTCCTTGCGAACTTTTTGCAGGTAGCGGTAGACGCTGGGCTCAGAGATGCCCAGCGCGGCGGCGGCGCAGGCCACGGCGCCCTTGAGCATGAACACCCCGTTACCGTTGAGGTGGCGAATGACGTCCACGCGGTCGCTCTGACCAAGCGACGCTACATCCAGCCCGCGCGCGCTCAGCAACTCGGCAATGCTGCGGTCGATGAGCTCCTGTGTGGACTCCGAAAGGCTTTCGACCTCGATAGGGGCGGGCTCCGTGCGCGTCGGCGCCGCGTCGAAGCACGTCATGAGCTGCTGCGCCATGGCGTTGATGGAGCGTACGGTCGAGAGGTCGGTGTTGACGCAGAGCATACCGACGATTTCGTCATTCTCGCGGATAAAGTACGTCGCTGACTCCAACGTCTTGCCGCCGGCGCCGCGGCCCTCGTAGCCCGTAATAAACGGCAGGTCGCGATACTTGGCGTCGTGCATGATCTTGAGCGCCAGATCGGTGGCGGGACCGCCGACCTTGCGGCCGCTCACGATGCCGTTGCGAATATCGACGATGGCGTGGTCGGGATCCGAGAAATCGTGCAGCACGATTTCGCTGTTTTTGCCGAGTATCTGCTCCAGAAAATCGACCATCGGCAAAAAGCGACGTACGGTCTCGTTCACGGGCAACTCCTTTGGGTGAAATCGGAAATGTTCATAACAATTTTTTCTCATGGTAACACGCTGCCCATCATCTCGTATATCCGCAGGTACATTGCGTAATGCAGACGAACGGTAGGAATTTAGCGGTAAACGGTTGACCAAAAGAAAAGTTAGATGTTATTTTGACCAGACACTTTCCTGACCTGCGGAAATGCGTTATTTCAGCTGAAGAATAGTCTGATAACAAAAAATTATTATTGAGAATGAGAATCATCTTTAATACGATATGCAATGAAGGCACAACCTCAACCCCGCACTGCGTCACAATAGAGCGTTAGATGCGAAAACAACTACTTCGAGGATTGGTGGTCAAATGACCCAGGAGACGGTTACGAACGGCACTGAAGCCCTGTTCACTCGCGAAGGCATGCCTCCCGTTAAGGAAATGATCCCGTGTGCCCTTCAGCACGTACTGGCATCGTTTGCCGGCATCATTACCCCGGCGGTCATCATGGCCGGCGTCTACGGCTTTAATAGCCAGCAGAGTACCGACATCATCCAGGTCGCGCTCATTCTTTCGGCGATCGACACGGCCCTTCAGGCCTTCGCTCCCTTCCGTCGCATCGGCGGCGGCCTGCCCATCGTCATGGGCGTTTCGTTCGCGTTCCTGCCGGCCCTGCAGGCCATGGGTGCCTCGGGCTTTAGCTTTGGTGCGCTGCTGGGTGGCGAGATCGTCGGCGGCGCCGTCGCGGTCCTCTTTGGTCTGGCCTACAGCAAGATCAAGTGGCTGTTCCCGCCCGTCGTGACCGGTACGGTCATCTTCTCCATCGGCGTTTCGCTGTATCCCACGGCCGTCAAGTATATGGCCGGCGGTATGGGTACGCCGCTGTGGGGCACCCCGCAGGCCTGGTGCGTCGCTCTTATCACCTTCGCCGTGGTCTTTGCGCTCGCCAACTTTGGCAAGGGCACGCTCAAGCTGGGATCCGTGTTCTTTGGCATGATCGTTGGCATGATCGTCTCCATCCCCTTTGGCATGATCGACTTCTCCAGCGTCGCCACCGCTCAGGTCTTCGCCCTTCCCAAGCTCATGCCCTACGCGCTCGAGTTTGATCCCGAGGTCTGCATTACCCTCGCCGTCGTGTTCCCCATGGTTGCCATCCAGGTTATCGGTGACGTCTCCGCCGCCTGCCTGGGCTCCATCGACCGTATGCCCACCGAGCGCGAGCTCTCCGGCGCTATCGTGTCCCAGGGCCTCACCTCTATGGTCGGCGGCCTGCTGGGCGGTCTTCCCACCAGCGCCCTTGGCCAGAACGTGGGCATCATCTGCTCCAACAAGGTCGTCAACAAGTGGGTCTTTGTGATCATCGCGGCCGTCTTTGCCATCGCCGGTCTGTTCCCGCAGCTCTCTGCCGTCCTTTCCGCTATCCCGCAGCCCGTCATCGGCGGCGCGACCGTCGGCGTCTTTGGCACCATCACCATGAACGGCGTGCGCATGTTCACCCGCGAGGGCCTCACGCAGCGCACTACCACTATCGTCGGCACCTCCGTCGTCTTTGGCCTGGGTATCTGGATGGCCAGCGGTTGCCTTGCCGGCGAGGGTATGCCCGCCTGGGTGTCCACCGTCATCGGCTCCAATGCCGTAACCCCCACCGCCATCATGGCCATTGTCCTTAACCTGATCCTTCCGCAGACGCCGGTCGTGGCTCAGCACATCGATGCCGCCAAGGACGCTGCCGTGGATCTAGTCTTGCCCGAGAGCAAGAAGTAACCAATTCGGTGCTATTCGTCGGCGGACGCATCGCCTCGTCCGCCGACGCCATGCGGCGCCAAGCCGCACTTCAAAGGGTTTGTCCCTTTGGTGAAGCGTTGACGGGAGAGGGCCCGTTTCCGGTGTAGGCCGGCGCTTCGCACTCCGCCATGTCAGAGGTGTCAAACCCCGCCTCTGATGTTGAAGGGAGCATCCATGCTTCTGGTCGCTAACGGTTCCGTCTTTACCCGCAACGCTCAGACCCCGTTCATTCCAAACGGTGCGGTCGCCATTGACGGAGATACGATCGTCGAAGTGGGCCCCGAGCGCGAGCTCAAGGCCAAGTACCCGGATGCCGAGTACGTCGATGCCCAGGGCAACCTCATCATGCCTGGACTTATCAACTGCCACACCCACATCTACTCGGGTCTGGCCCGCGGCCTTGCCATTAAGGGCTGCAACCCCACCAACTTCCTGGAGAATCTTGAGCAGCAGTGGTGGAAGATCGACGACAACCTGACGCTCGACGGCACCAAGGCCAGCGCCTATGCCACGATTTTGGATTCCATCCGCGACGGCGTCACCACGATCTTCGATCACCACGCGAGCTTCTGCGAGATTCCGGGCAGCCTCTTTACCATTAAGGACGCCGCTCAGGAGCTGGGCATGCGTTCGTGCCTGTGCTACGAGGTTTCCGACCGCCGTGGCCAGGAAAAGTGCGATCAGGCTATTGCCGAGAACGCCGAGTTTGCCCAGTGGGCCGCCAAGGAGCGTCGCGATAACGACAACCACATGATCGCCGCAATGTTTGGCGGTCACGCCACCTTTACGCTGTCGGATGAGACCATGGATAAGATGGCCGAGGCCAACAACGGCCTGACCGGCTTCCACATCCACGTGTGCGAGGGCATGAACGATGTGTGGGATTCCCGCCTCAACCGCGGCGGCATCAGCCCCGTCGAGCGCCTGCTGCAGCACAACCTGCTGGGTCCCGACACCATGCTCGGCCACTGCATCCACGTGACACCTGCCGAGATGGACATCGTCAAGGAGTCCGGCACCTGGCTCGTCAACAACCCCGAATCCAATATGGGCAATGCCGTGGGCTGCGCCCCCGTGCTCGAATTCTTCCGCCGCGGCATCCCCGTGTGCATGGGCACCGACGCCTACACCCACGATATGCTCGAGAGCCTTAAGGTCTTCCTGATCATTCAGCGCCACAACGCCGCCATGCCCAACGTGGGCTGGTGCGAGGCCATGACCATGCTGTTCGAGAAGAACGCCAAGATGGCGAGCAAGTATTTCGATCGCAAGCTCGGTGTGCTCGAGGCCGGCGCTGCCGCCGACGTCATCGTTATGGACTACAAGCCCTTTACGCCGCTGAGTGAGGAGAACATCGACGGCCACATGCTCTTTGGCATGATGGGCAAAAACTGCCGCACCACCATCATCAACGGCCGCGTCCTGTACAAGGATCGCGAGTTCGTTGGCATTGATGAGGACAAGATCAACGCGTGGACCATGGCCGAGTCCAAGAAGCTCTGGAGCACGCTCAACGATCGCGCCTACTAATTACAAGTAGATTCACGCGCGTCGGATGTTTCGCCGCATCCGACGCGCGTATAGGCGACCTCCGCGGGGTCGCCGGCGCTGTGCTAGCGCTACACCGTATTTGCGCCCGCCGCGCGGTCTCGCCGGGCGTTACAGAGAGGAGCTCACTATGAGCGACATCATGAGGCCGATCCCGTTTTCGCAGCTGATGAACTGGATCATCGAGGAGCACAAGACCCAGGACGCCATCTTTGGCGTGCGCAAGATGGTCACGACCAACCAGGAGGGCGCACTTCCCATTTTTGACGAGCGCATCGAGACTCCGTTTGGCCCGGCCGCCGGTCCCAATACGCAGCTGGCTCAGAACATCGTGGCCTCTTATGTGGCCGGTTCCCGCTTCTTTGAGCTCAAGACCGTTCAGGTTATGGACGGCGAGGAGCTCTCCAAGTGTGTGAACAAGCCCTGCATCGTGGCGCAGGACGAGTGCTACAACTGCGAGTGGTCGACCGAGCTCGAGGTTCCGCAGGCCTTTGCCGAGTACGTGAAGGCATGGTTTGCCTGCCACCTCATCGCTCGCGAGTACGGCCTGGGCAGCCCGGACGGCTTTGTCTTTAACATGTCCGTGGGTTATGACCTGGAGGGCATCAAGAGCCCCAAGGTCGACGCCTACATCGAGGGCATGAAGGACGCCAGCGGCTCCGAGGTTTGGAACGAGTGCCGCACGTGGGCGCTCGCTAACCTGGACAAGTTTGAGCATGTCGATGCCGCGTTTGTCGAGTCCATCCCGGCGCGCGTTTCCAACTCCATCACCGAGTCCACCCTGCACGGCTGCCCGCCGGCGGAGATCGAGCGCATCGCGACCTATCTGATTACCGAGAAGGGCCTCAACACCTACATCAAGTGCAACCCCACGCTGCTGGGCTATGAGTTTGCCCGCCAGCGTCTGAACGAGCTGGGCTTTGACTACATCGTCTTCGATGACACGCACTTCCGCGAGGATCTGCAGTGGGCCGATGCCGTGCCTATGTTCGAGCGCCTGATTGCCCTGTGCGCCGAGCGCGGCCTGGAGTTTGGCGTCAAGCTCACCAATACCTTCCCCGTCGACGTGACGAGGAACGAGCTGCCTTCCACCGAGATGTACATGTCCGGCCGTTCGCTGTTCTCGCTGACCATCGAGGCCGCCCGTCGCATTACCGAGCAGTTCGATGGCAAGCTGCGTATCAGCTACTCCGGCGGTGCCACGGTCTACAACATCCGCGCCCTGTACGATGCCGGCATTTGGCCCGTCACCCTGGCGACCGACGTGCTCAAGCCCGGTGGCTACGAGCGCTTTAGCCAGATGGCCGGTGAGTTTACCGACCTGGACGGCAAGCCGTTTGAGGGCATTTCGCTCGAGGCCGTGACTGCGATCCAGACCGACTCGCTCACCAACCCGCTCTACAAGAAGCCGCTGCGCCCGCTGCCCGACCGCAAGGTCGCCGGCAAGAGCCCGCTTTCCGACTGCTTTACCACGCCGTGCCGCACGAGCTGCCCTATCCAGCAGGATATTCCCGCCTACTTGGCGGCTGTTGACGAGGGCCGCTACGAGGACGCACTCAACATCATCATCGAGCGCAACGCCCTGCCGTTCATTACCGGCACCATCTGCCCGCATCCCTGCGGCCGTGCCTGCGAGCGTGCGTTCTACGAGCCCGAGGGCGCCCAGATCCGCGCCAGCAAGCTCAAGGCCGCCCGCGAGGCCATGACCGCCGTGCTGCCCAAGCTGCGCGCTCAGGCCATCGCCAACGACGGCGAGCGCAACGTAGCCGTTATCGGTGGCGGCCCGGCCGGCCTAGCGACGGCGTTTTTCCTGACGCGCGCCGGCGTGCCCGTCACCATCTTCGAGGCCCGCGACTCGCTCGGCGGCGTGGTCCGTCACGTGATCCCCGAGTTCCGTATCGCCAGCGACGATATCTCCCACGACGCCGAGCTCTGCCTGGCCTTTGGCGCCAAGGTGCAGCTCAATGCTCGCGTGGAGTCCATCGACGAGCTCAAGGCTCAGGGCTTTACCGACGTTGTCGTGGCCACCGGTGCCTGGATGCCCGGCTCTGCGGGCCTGGGCGAGGGTGCCGAGCTCGATGTACTGGAGTTCCTCGAGGCTGCCAAGAAGGGCGAGAAGCTCGAGCTGGGCGAGGACGTCGTAGTCATTGGCGCCGGCAACACCGCCATGGACGCGGCTCGCGTGGCCAAGCGCCTGGCTGGTGTGAAGAACGTGCGCCTGGTGTATCGCCGCACCAAGAAGCAGATGCCCGCCAACGAGGAAGAGCTCGATCTCGCTCTTGCCGACGGCGTTGAGTTCTGCGAGCTGCTGGCGCCCAAGGCACTCAACGGCGCCGTGCTGACCTGCGACGTTATGGAGCTTGGCGAGCCGGATGCAAGCGGCCGTCGCAGCCCCGTCGCCACGGGTGAGACCGTCGAGCTTCCCGCCACCACGGTGATCTGCGCCGTGGGCGAGGGCATCGACGCCAGCCTGTACGATGCCGCGGGCGTCGAGCACGACCGTCGCGGCCGTCTTGCCGCCACCTCCACCGGCGTCGAGGGCGTCTGGGCTGCGGGCGACTGCCGCCGCGGTCCTGCCACCGTGGTCGAGGCCATCGCCGACGCCGCCGAGGTCGCCCGTGCCATCGCCGGCGTGGACTTTAACAAGTACGCCGACTGCAACGAGCAGGCCGGCCGCGAGGACACCTGCTACGAGCGCAAGGGGTCGCTGTGCCGCGACAAGCGCAACTGCACCAAGACCCGCTGCCTGGGCTGCGGCTCGGTGTGCGAGGTCTGCTGCGACGTGTGCCCCAACCGCGCCAACGTGGCAATTAAGGTGCCGGGCCTGGCCAAGCATCAGGTCGTCCATGTCGACGGCATGTGCAA
>DBFOIV010000014.1:0-3934 GCA_048489175.1 Collinsella sp.
GACCCGCCCAGGAGGACCCACATGATCAAAATCACCGTCCCAGCAACCAGCGCCAACCTAGGCATCGGCTACGACACCCTCGGCATGGCCGTCAGCCTCTACTCGCACTTCACCTTCGAGCGCGCCGACAAGCTCACCATCACGGGCTGCCCCAAGGAGTTCCAAAACGAGAATAACCTGGTCTATGTGAGCTTTGTCGATGCGCTGGCCGCATGGGGCGAGCCGGCCTTCCCCGTTGCCATCGACATCCAGACCGACGTGCCCGTCGCCCGCGGCCTGGGCTCCAGCTCCACCTGCGTCGTCGCCGGCATCATGGCAGCCGCCGCACTGACGGGCCACACCGTCGACCGTGCCGAGCTTGTTCGCATTGCCACCGAAGTCGAGGGGCATCCTGATAACGTCGCTCCCGCCATCCTTGGCGGCGCCGTCTGCTCCTTTACGCCGACCGATTCGCTCCCCCAATGTCTGCGCTACGAGGTGAGCGATCGCTTGCGTTTTATTACCGTGATTCCGCCCTACGAGGTACATACGAGCGAGGCGCGCAAGGTCGTGCCGCAGGAGATTCCACTCTCCACCGCCGTATGGCAAATGGGCCGCATCGCCGGCATGACGCGCGGCCTGGAGACCGGCGACCTTGACCTGATTGCCGCCGCTAATGACGACCGCATTCAGGAGCCCTATCGTCGCCGCCTGATTCCCGACTACAACGCCGTGCGCGACACCTGCCTTAACGGCGGCGCTAAAACCATCTGGATTAGCGGCTCGGGCTCGACCCTCATGGCTGTGACCGACGACACCATCGTGGCAAAGTTCCTGCAGGTCAAGCTGCGCGAGCAGTTCCCCAAGTGCGACACGCATATCCTCACGTGCGACACGGAAGGCGCTCAAATCGAGTACCTGTAGACATCCTCCTCATATACCTGTCCGGGACGGTCGGGATATTCCCTCAAAATCGTCCTCGCGCATGAAGGCCCCTTGTCCTGCTCCTACGGAGCGACGGACAAGGGGCCTTCGCGCTGCGGAATGATTTTGAGGGAATATCCCGACCGTCCCTGCGCCTACCTTGCTGAGGATGTCTACAGGGACCCACGCTTTGAAGGGGCGCCAGGCTGATAGTTGATTTTTATTGGCAGGGGCTCTTGCTGGTAAGGGGCACTCACTAGAGGCAGGCCTCGGCAATGCGGCGCTTAAGCTCGTCGATGCCGGTGCCGGTCTGGGAGCTCGTGATGATCACATTCTCGGCAGGGACGTTGAGCTGCTTTTTGATGGCTGCTGCCTGGCGGGCCTGTTGGGTGCGGCTGAGCTTGTCGGCCTTGGTGAGGCAGACGATAAAGTTGAACTCGTTGCCCTGCAGGTAGTCAATCATGTCGTGATCGAGCTTGCTGGGGTCGTGGCGGATATCCACCAGAGAGACGACCAAGTTAAAGCTGCGCTCGGAGTCAAAGAAATCGCCAATGAGCTCGGCCCAGCGGTCGCGCTCGGCCTTGGAACGACGGGCGAAACCGTAGCCCGGCAGGTCCACAAAATGCACGTCGTCGGCCTCAAAAAAGTTGATGTTGCTCGTCTTGCCCGGCGTGCTCGAAACCTTGACCAGGTTCTTGCGGCCAAAGAGTTTGTTCATGATGGAGGACTTGCCCACGTTGGAGCGGCCGACGAAGCTCACCTCGGGACAGGTTGACTCGGGAATCTGCGAAACCTTGCCGTAGCTGGCGACGAACTTGGCAAGCTGGTAGTTAATTGAATCGGCCATGGACACTCCTTGGTCGTAGGTTCTTACAAAACGGGCGTGCTATTGCGCGGCGGCGATACGACGAACGATGTCAAGCGTGATGCCGCTCGCGGTGCGAGCGTACTCGTCCAGATCGAACTCGCGCTCGCAAAACGCGTCATATGCCTCGTCACAATTATCGCTGATAGCGCGCAGTACCAGGCAATCGACACCATTCTTGGCCGCGATGTGCGCAATTGCCGCGCCCTCCATCTCGACGCAATCGGCATGCGTGGCCTCAATCGCAGCGTTACGCATGGCGTCACCCGTAACAAAGCGATCACCCGTGGCGATAGTGCCACACAGGAACTGCTTGGGGTCCTTCTCCGCAGAAGTCTCATCCGCCGAGGCATCCACAAATCCATGCTCGGCAAGCACGGCGGCGGCAACATCAGCCAACGCCGGTGTCGAGACAAACTCCTCGAGCCCCGGCGCGGACTCGGCGATGAGTGCCGTATCGGTATCCAGATAGCGCAGGCACTTGCCTATAACCACGTCGTTAATATGGAGTTTAGGGTTTAGGTCGCCCGCAATGCCCGAAAACACAACGGCCTGCGGGGCGTATTTGCTGATGAGATGCTGCGTTGCGGCAGCGGCGTTCACGGTCCCCATGCCTGCCGTCGTGGCGACTACCGTCAGACCCGAAAGCCCACCGTTCACAACGGTCAAGCCCGCCTCCTGCGACTCATGCGCGCCACTTAGCTCTTCCTTAATCTGCGCAACCTCTTTTTCGAGTGCGCCTATGATCGCGATGGTTGCCATGCCATCCCCCAAACCCGTGAAAACTGCTATCCACGGTATGGTACCAGCATTTTGACTCAACCGCGCAATACGAAGCCGCTAGACCACCGCAGCGCGGGTATCGTAGAGGAGCAAAAGACTTGCTAGCCGATGGCGTTTTTTAGCTCCGCACGGCGCTTTCTCATGCCGGCCATAACGGCGTTGCGCAGCTCGGGCATGCGCGCGGTATCCATCTGCGGAACGCCCTCGAGCTTATAGGGAATCCCCAGCTGCTCATACTTGACGACGCCCATCGTGTGATACGGCAGCATCTCCAAACCCACCACATTATGCCACGGAGCGATGAGACGACCGAGCTTCTCGCACTCCTCCACCGTGTCGGTAATGCCCGGCACCACCACGTGGCGGATAACGACCTTGATCTTGCGACGTGCAAGCTCATCGCCAAACGCCAAGATGCGTGCGGGATCGCAACCGGTCAGCTTTTTATGCTCGACCGGGTCGGCATGCTTAATATCGAGCAGTACCATGTCGGTCTCGTTGAGCACGGCATCGAACTTCTCGGGGTGGTTGGGGTCAAATGCATAGCCACAGCTATCTAGGCAGGTATGTACACGACCATCGTGGTTATTGTGCATGGCGTGGAACAGGTCGGCCAAAAACTCAGGCTGCAGGAGCGGCTCGCCGCCGGACACCGTAATACCACCGCTGCGGTAAAACTCATGGTTACTCTGGAACTCGTCCATAAGGTGCTCGACGGTCACCATCGTGCCGCCGTTAACCAACCAGGTATCGGGGTTGTGGCAATACGCACAGCGCATGGGGCAGCCTTGGACAAACACTACGAAGCGGATGCCGGGTCCGTCGACCGTCCCCATCGTCTCGATCGAATGCACGCGGCCAAGGGCAAACGCAGAGTCCTCGGGACGAGCGTCCACACCCTCAAGCGTCATTTCTGCCATTCGCGCTACCTTGCCTCTCCTTGGATGCAACCAATTAAAATGCCAGAGCCATTCTAGCCCATGTGCTTGCGTTTAAACGTCTCGGGCTAGAATGGCACGTTTTAATCTATCCCCCATCACCATGGCTGGGGTCTACGTCGAGATGTCAGGCTGAAGAACGCTCGCCTGCGGCCTTTACGCTTTAAGCGTGAGCACCGCACCGAAGGCGGTCGGGCCGCAGTGGCTCGAGATGACGCCGCCGACCTGAGTCCAGGTAATGTCCTTAAAGCCCAGGTCGTGCGCATAGACTTCCATGTCGTCGCGCAGCTCCTGGGAAAGGCCTACCGAATACGCCAGGCCAATGTGCGAGTAGTCGATCTCGCCCTTCGCAACCATGTGGTCAATAAAGGCGCGGGCGCACTTGAGCATAGAGCCGCGGAACTTCTTGGTCGCCACGAACTTGCCGCCCGTCACCTCAATGCAG
>DBFOIV010000015.1:0-13450 GCA_048489175.1 Collinsella sp.
CGCGTGAACAAGCTGAGCTTTGACGCCGGTGACCTGCACTTCGATCTGTCGAAGAACCTGGTGACCGATGAGACCGTCAAGCTGCTGTGCGATCTTGCCCGCGAGGTGAAGCTCGAGGAGCGCCGCGACGCCATGTTCTCCGGCGAGCACATCAACACTACCGAGGACCGCGCTGTCCTGCACACCGCGCTGCGCCGCCCGGCAAGCGAGAAGGGCCAGCTCATCGTCGACGGCCAGGACGTCGTCGCCGACGTGCACGAGGTCCTGGACCGCATGTATGCCTTCGCCGAGCGCGTGCGCTCCGGTGAGTGGAAGGGTGTTACCGGCAAAAAGATCGAGCACCTGGTGTCCATCGGCATCGGCGGCTCCGATTTGGGCCCGGTCATGGCTTACGAGGCTCTGCGTCCCTATGCCGACGCCGGTATCGACTGCCGCTACATCTCCAACATCGACCCCAACGACCAGGCCGAGAAGCTCAAGGGCTTGGATCCCGAGACCACGCTCGTGATCATCGTCTCCAAGACCTTCACCACGCTCGAGACCCTCACCAACGCCCGCGAGGTCAAGACCTGGATGCTCGAGCAGCTCAAGGCTCAGGGCGCCATCGACGGCTCCGATGAGCAGAACGCCGAGGCCGTGGCAAAGCATTTTGTCGCCGTCTCCACTGCACTCGAGAAGGTCGAGGCCTTCGGCATCGACCCTGCCAACGCCTTCGGCTTCTGGAACTGGGTCGGTGGCCGCTACTCCGTCGACTCCGCCGTGGGGCTGTCGCTGATCGTCGTGCTCGGCCCCGAGCGTTTCCAGCAGTTCCTCGAGGGCTTCCACGCCATCGACGAGTACTTCTGCAACACCCCGCTCGAGAACAACGCCGTCGCGCTGATGGGCCTGCTCAATGTCTGGTACGTCAACTTCTTCGGTTCCAAGAGCCACGCCGTGCTGCCGTACTGCCAGTACCTGCACCGCTTCCCGGCCTACCTGCAGCAGCTCACCATGGAGTCCAATGGCAAGCATGTCCGTTGGGACGGCAGCGCCGTGACCTCCGACACCGGTGAGATCTTCTGGGGCGAGCCCGGCACCAACGGCCAGCATGCCTTCTACCAGCTGCTGCACCAGGGCACCGTGGTGGTTCCGGCCGATTTCATCGCCTTTGCCAATACCGCCAACCCTGCGACCGATAGCGGCCAGGACGTGCATGAGCTGTTCCTGGGCAACTTCCTGGCCCAGACCAAGGCGCTCGCCTTTGGCAAGACGGCCGACGAGGTTCGTGCCGAGGGCACGCCCGAGCGGATCGTCCCGGCCCGTTGCTTTGAGGGCAATCGCCCGACGACCTCGATCTTCGGCGACACGTTGACTCCGTTTGCGCTCGGCGAGCTCATCGCCCTGTACGAGCACATCGTATTTGTCGAGGGCACGGTTTGGGGCATCGACTCCTACGACCAGTGGGGCGTCGAGCTGGGCAAGCAGCTTGCCAAGCAGATTACCCCTGCCTTCCACGACGACGCCGCCAAGGCCGAGCAGGACGCTTCGACTCAGGCGCTCATCGAGTTCTACCGCGCTCACCGTAAGTAGTCGCTGCTGTTAACGCATCGTGCCTTATAGTCAGGGGCCCGTATCCTATCGGATGCGGGCCCCTTTGCTTTGCCGTGGTCCCGGGGCGCACGGCCTTTGTGGAACATCGCCGGGGCGCCGCGCGCTGCGAGAACCCTGCGCTTAGATCTTGGCCTCCGCATGGCCTCGCTGCGCCTCGGGCAGCTCCCCGTAGAGCGGATGGTCTTCGAGCCTAAAGCGCTCGACCTGTTCGGGAGTGCGACCGCGTACAAAGAGCCACGAGCAATCAATCGGCGTCGCCATGAGTGTGCTGGGCAGCGCGTCGGCGCGGTCGGAAAACACCCGGGCACTCTCGGGATCCTGGAACGCCAGCACCAGATGCGTGTCGCAGTTGCCCATGATGGAGCGTGCGCGTGCCTCGCCATAGAGCGCATCGAGCTGGTTGGTCGACTGCAGCAGCAGCGTTGCCCAGATGTTGCGGCTTCGGATAATCGAGAGCACGTTGTCGATCTGGGGGATCTGCAGATTTGCGAAGTCATCGAGCATAAAGCGCACGGGCACGGGCAGGCTGCCGTCGGGCTGCCTATCGGCCTCACGAATGAGGCCCATAAACGCCTGCGAAATAAAGAGGCCGGTCAGCGGATCGAGATTGCGGTCAATATCGCTCACGGTTACAAACAGGGCGCAGGGGGTGTGTCCCATGGAAGCGAAGTCCACCTGATGGCACTCACGATAGAGCTGTGCCGCACCGTCGAATCCCAGACACATGACCTTTTCGGCAAGGATGCCGACGATGCTCGCGTGCATGCGCTCGGCATTTTGCGTAATGGCGTAGCGCTGCCATAGCGAGAGGGCATAGCTTTGGGGGTCGGTCGTGATCAGGTCGTCAAACAATCGACCCGTGGCACCGTCCTGCAGGTGCTCGATCAGCTTGATGACCGAGCTGATCGTCTGCTCGTCGGCGGGTAGCTGTTCGGTGACGTAGGCGATAAGACACGACAGCAGGTTTGCCGCCGCATGATCCCAAAAAGGCTGGTTGTTGTCCTCGATGGGGCAGATGGCCTTTGCCACCGAGAGGATGTCCTGCTGGTTGGGCCTGCCGTCCGCCTTGCGGCGAATGTGCCTCAGGGGGTTGTAGCCGCAGCGCTCGATGCCGGGCGCAAGGGCCGGAACGGTGTTGAGGTCGGCGAAGTTGAGACATTGCACGCGGTAGCCGTGGGCTGCCAGCACGGGTCCCACTTCGCGACAGAGCGTGCCTTTGGTGTCGAGCACGATGTAGCTTGCGTTCATTTGCAGCAGGTTGGGCTTGAGGACGTTTCGGGTCTTGCCGGCTCCCGAGGGGCCGATCACAAGTGCGTTGTTGTTGAGTCCCGTTTGGCGGGTGTCGCAGGAAAGCGTTCGATCCTTGGCGAGGATAGTGGACGATACGGACTCAGATGCGGCGAGGCGGCTGGTGAGGTTAGACATGGGCGACCTCCTTGGTGGTCGAGAGGATTTCGTGGGCAAAGCCGAGCTCGACGGCGCGCTCGGCCGAAAGGTAGGTGTCTTTTGCAGTGAGGGACTGGATGCGCTTGGGCGTGAGGCCGCTGCGGTCCGAGAGGATTTGCGTGAGGGTCTTGCGGGTCTGCATGAGACGCCGGCTGGTTTCCTGTAGCGCAAGTGCCGAGCCGCCTGCCCCCTGGGGGATCAGCGGGTCGTGAATCATGAGCTCTGCATGGGGCGCCATACGGCGATCGTCGCCGCCCATAAAGATCACGGCACCCATGGACGCGGCGAATTCCAGGCAGACGGTGCGGATGGGGCACGATGCGAGGCGCATGGCGTCATAGATCGCAAGACCCGATCGCACGCTTCCGCCGGCGCTGGCGACAAATATGGTGATGGGGCGGCTGGGGTCGGTGGCATCGAGCAGGCGGATCTGCTGGCATAGGTCGTGGGCCATCGGGGTTTCGATGTTTCCCATGACGGAGAGCTCGCGACGGGCGAGCATCTCATCGTAAATGCTGGTGAGCGTGATACCTCGGGCGGATTCACGCATGGTGAGGGGGCTGATGATGGGGGAATGATTGGTGTCCATGAGGACTCCTTTCTGTTGGTTGTGTTGTGGAATAGGATTGTTGCCCGCGGAGGGGCTGGCGGGCTACAGGGTTCGTCCGAGCCTGAGATCGAGCTCGGTTGTGGGGCAGACTGCCTGTTCGTGCGGCTCGCAAGCGCCAAGGGCTCCGAAGCGATGGAGCGTTGCGGCGGGCGTGGTGTAGGCGAGCCGCAGCTGATGCTCGACAGGGGCACATCCGTCATTTTTGTAATGAGCCGCGTAGTACTGCGCGATGCTGGCGTTCATCTCGCTGCCATTGCGATGGCGCTCAAACTGGCGTCTGCAGGTCTCGATGATCTTTGCTACCGACTTGGGTGCCGTCGCGGGAACAAGGGCGAGATAGCCCTCAAATAGCTCGTTGATGCTCAGGAGGCACAGCAGGTCGATCAGCGTCCTTATGGCTGCTCCCTCGGCGGAAAAGTGCGCGGTCATGCGGTTATATCGGTTGCGGTCGACGATGGCCGCATGGGGTCTTGGAGTTTTCTGCCCCGTGGTCCCGGGCTTTTGCCGCGCCTGTGTATTGAGCTCGACGTTGCAGCGCTTGAGGCCGTCCAACGGAAGGAACAGTGCGGTGCGCAGAGTGTTCCGCTTGCTTTCGAGTTCATGACGCTCGTCGGGTTCCCATTCGAGCTTGAGTTTCGTGTCGAGCGCCGTAAGCATATGGGCTAGGCAGCCTACGGTAAGAACGCACGAATCGTTGTCGCGTTTTGGGGCATAGGGGTCTGTCAGCTTGCGAATGTCGGGGTCGCCCATGATCTTTGTGCAGCGCTTCAGCAGTTGAGGGTGGTCGGCCAAGATCGTCGCGAGCGGTAGCGACGCGTAGTTCTTGATGGTCGCGGCGGCAAAGGCGGCGTCATATTCGTTTGCATATGCTCGCTCAATTCGGGCATCCAGAATGCTTTTCTTATCGCCGTCTTCAGCGCGGTGGTTTGTCATAGCTTCTCCAATCGGTTGATGTTCGTGCTGTTTGTTGATGTGTTGGTTGTCGTGAGTGATGTGCTTGCCGTGGGTGATGTGCTGACGTTGGGGTGCTATGCGGTTTTCAATGAGCCCGTGAGGCAGTTGCTGCAGGGGTGGGATGGAACGGCCCATGCAAGGCGGAAGGCATCGTGCTCAAAATCGAGACAGCAATGCCCTGGGTGCCTCACATGTGGCAGTTACCTCATTAAGTTGTCATTGCGTTTGGGGTTGTACTTCGCCGATCTTCCTTTTCTTACACGCTAAAACTCAAACTTCATATGCTCGATCTACTTAAAACCGCAACGGCGGTCTTTTATCAACTTATATGTCGGAACGCGTCTTTGCAAGTACTTTTTTGCCTTTGTTTCAAATGGGGTGGTTTTGCAACCGTCATACGCGCGCTGTGCGAACGTGCCCCGGCTCGGATAAGATAGTGCGCGATAAAAACGATGCAAGGAGGCACATATGGCAATTAAAGCCATCGCAATGGATATCGACGGTACGCTTACCAACGATCAGAAGGTGATCAGCCCGCGTACGCGCGAGAAGCTGCTCGCGGCGCAGGAATCGGGCATTAAGCTCATCTTGGCTTCGGGCCGTCCCGCATGGGGGCTACATGCTCTGGCACAGGAGCTCGACCTCCAAAACCATGACGGTCTGCTAGTCGCTTTCAATGGCGCGCATGTGGTCGACGCTCAGACCGATGAGGTCCTTTTTGACCAGGCCATGCCAGCTGACGAACTGCACCGTCTGATTGATCACCTGCAAAACTATGATGTGATCCCCATGATCTCGCTCGGGCGCGACCTGCATGTAGAGGACTCGTATCGCTGCATGATTACACTGCCGGACGGCTCGCAGAAGAATATCGTCAAATACGAGCGCGATGCCTGCGACCTTAAGATCCGCGAGGTCGAGAGCTTGCATGAGGTCGTGGACACTTATCCCGTAGACAAGCTGCTGACGGCAGGCGATCCGGCCTACCTGCAGGCGCATTACGAGGAGATGTATGCGCCCTTTACCCAGACGCTTTCGGGCATGTTTACGGCCGACTGGTACTTTGAGTACACGGCGCGCGGTATCGACAAGGCCCGCGCGCTCGAGGGTGCCCTGCCCAAGCTCGGCATCGATGCCAGCGAGGTCGTATCGTTTGGCGACGGCCAGAACGACAAGTCTATGATTGAGTGGGCCGGCACCGGTGTTGCCATGGGAAACGCCATCGATGAGGTTAAGGCCGTGGCCCAGATGGTGACCGCCAATAACAACGAAGATGGTATTGCGGTGGCGCTGGATAAGCTACTGGGTTAGAATCGCCGATTAATGCATGGTTCGGGCGCCTACTCGCGGGCGTCCTTTTGTTAGGGAGGGTGCCGTGTCCGCATTTCCGTTCGACGCCGTTATCTTTGACATGGACGGCGTCATTGTCGATACCGAGTATTACTACCTGGGCGAGACTGCCGCGTTTGCCAAGGAACTTGGGCTTAATCTGACTCAAGAGGAGTTGAACGGGCAGGTCGGTACTTCGCACCAGTTCTTCCTGCATATGCTGGTCGATTGGTTTGAGCGCGCCGGTAAGGGGCATTTTACTGGCGAGGAAGCGTTGGCCCGTTGGGACGAATGGGCGCATAAGCGTCCGCGCGACTATCAGGCTTTGATTAACCCAGGCGCCGTGGATACGATTCGAGAGCTGCCGCGCCGCGGCGTTCGCGTGGCGCTTGCCAGCTCGTCTCCCATGGATAGCATCGAGGAAGTGCTCAACGCATGCGGGCTGTCGGATGCCTTTGAGTATGTGGTGAGCGGCGAGCAGTTTAAGGAGAGCAAGCCCGAGCCCGACATCTACCTGCATGCGCTGGACCTGCTGGGGCTGCCCGCGAATCGCTGCTGCTGCGTTGAGGATTCGGTGCCTGGCATCACCGCTGGCAAGCGAGCCGGCCTGACAGTCATTGCCAAGCGCGAGGAGCGCTTTGGCTTTAGCCAGGATGCCGCGGACAAGATTATCGACCAGCTGCCGGAGCTGCTCACGCTTTCTTAGGAGCGCGGTAGTTGCGCGTTTTTCGGGTCTGATGAGTAAATAGCCGACATTTTGGTGCGGCAGCAAGCATACTTTATGCTAATGCGGGCTTAAGGGCTTGTTGAATGCCCTTGAGCCCGCTTTAGACTTAATTGTGCTGGGAGAGGGTATATGCCACCGACTGAAGGGCTAACTGACGGTAAAGCAGCGATACCGCTGTACCAACAGGTTATTGATATCATTAAAAACGAAATCAACTCCGGCGCCTACAAGGCAGGGGCGCGGATACCCAACGAATTCGAATTGGCTGAGAGCTATAAAGTTGGCCGCGTTACCGTGCGACGCGCTATTGAGGAGCTCGTCCAGCAGGGCTATCTAACGAAGCGACAGGGGAAAGGCACGTTCGTCAATGCTCCCAAGCTTAAGCGTAAGATTCGCCAGAAGGATGACGTCCAGAGTTTTTCGGACGCATGCCGCGTTAACGGAATGGAGCCGGGGGCGTGCGTCATTTCGAGGAAGATACTGCCGGCGGATTCCACCGAAGCGCAGTTCTTTGGTGTTCCCGTTGGAACTGATTTGATTTGCGTTGAGCGTGTGCGTACTGCCGATGGAGTCCCCGTCATGCTCGAGAACAACATATACGTTTACGAGGACAACGCTTATCTATCAACGGCACCTCTATCTAACCAATCCATTTTTGAGTTCGTGCGCAACCGGACGGGCCGTACGCCCGCGTTTACCGACCCGTGCATGCTCGAGATCGCGTGCGCGTCGCCTGAGGTCGCTCGACTGTTGGCAGTTCCCGTCGGCGAACCCTTGTTTTATATGGAAGCTTTCTTTTTCGATGAGCAGCGGCGGCCGTTTATCATCGGTCGTCAGCGAATCGTTGGGTCTCGCTACGTTTTTGACATCTAGGACATTGCGAATGGAAGCGCCCGGTGGATCATCTCACCGGGCGTTTCCATACCGTTCACGGCGCAAACGCAACCGTTCAACCGCGTTGTGGCAATCAGTTTGAAATTATCTTGATGAAGGAAAAAGCTGCTGGTAATCTATGGGACGTCATAGAACGTTTGCATTGTGCAAACGTTGAAGCGAGATGCGATGCAGTCTCGAGTTCTTTGGAGGTATCTATGTCAGATACGAAGGCGAAGAAGACAAACAGACGTTTTAAGTTCAAATTACCGCATGTCTATACGATCATGTTCTTGCTGATCGTTGTCTTTGCGGTCCTGACTTGGATCGTTCCCTCTGGTCAGTATCAGCGCAAGACGATTTCGACAGCGGCGGGCGAGCGTGAAGTCGCCGTTGCTGGAACCTATGAACAGGTCGATAAGAACTACACCGATTCCGAGACCGGCGAGACCATCAATCTGGGTCAGGATATCTTCGCGGTTCTGCAAGCGCCCACCAAGGGTATCCAAGAGGCTGCCGACGTCGTTGCGTTCGTCTTATTGATTGGCGGATCGTTCGCGATCATCACCAAGACCAACGCTTTGAATGCCGGCATGAGCCGTGTGATTAAAAAGCTCAAGAACAAGGACATCCTCATCATTCCCATCACGATGACGTTGCTGTCCATTTGTGGCACTACGTTTGGTATGTCTGAGGAAGCCCTGCCGTTCTATGCCATCTTCATTCCCATCATGATGGGTATCGGTTATGACTCGATGACGGCATTCATCATCTGCTTCCTTGGTCCTAACCTGGGATATTGTGCTTCGACCATCGACCCGTTTAATGTTTTGATCGCCCAAGGCATCATTGGCATCGAGGGTAATCCGCAACTGTGGCTGCGCGCCGTTTCTTGGGTCATCTTCACTGCCGTCGGTATCGCATGGGCCATGCGCTACGCCATGCGCGTCAAGAAAAACCCCGAGTCGTCCATTGTGTACGAGGACGATAAGCTCAAGCGTATTGAGTTTTCCGTGACCGATGCCTCCATCGAGGAAGAGTTCACTATCCGTCAGAAGCTCGTGCTTATCGATTTTGCTTGCGGTATGGGCATTATCGTCTGGGGTCTTGTTACCCAGGGCTGGTACATGAATGAGATTTCCGCCGTGTTCCTTGGCATGGGCTTGCTTGCCGGTATCCTGGGCGGTCTTGACCAGCAGACAATCGCAGAGGAGTTCGTTAAGGGTCTCGCCGACTTTGCGTACGCTGCCGTCGTTATCGGTATCGCTCGCGGTATTCTGGTCATCGCCGAGGGCGGCATGATCATCGACACCATCCTCCAGGCGCTCGCTACTGCGCTCGCCGGTGCACCCGCCGCCGTCTACACCACGTTTATGTATGTCGTCCTTGGCCTGCTCTCTTTGCTGGTTCCCTCGAGTTCTGGCCTGGCGGCGCTCACCATGCCCGTTATGGGCCCCCTGACCGAGCTCATGGGCCTCAATCCCGAGGCGGCCGTCACCGCGCTCCAGTTTGCCAACCAGACCATCAACACCATCAGCCCCGTGGCGGGTATGACGGTCGCCGGCCTTGCCGTGGCTAAGATTTCGTTTGGCCAATGGTGGAAGACCATTTGGAAATTCTTCATCTTCATGGTCGTCTTTGGCTTGGTCATTACTGCCATTTCCGGCATGCTTCCGGTGTAGGTGGTTGTGATGTCTGATCGTTTGACGGTCCTGACGTCTAAGAGCGTCTTTACCGGTACGGGGGACCTGCCGTTTGAAGGTTTCGTAGCGGTCCGTGGCAATCGAATTGAGGCTGTTGGCACCAAGTGTGAGGTAGCTTCGTATTTGACCCAGGCGGACGAGGTAGTTGACCTGGGCGACCGCACTGTCATGCCCGGCCTGATCGATGTGCATACCTTCTATACAGGTTGGGCGCTGCGGACGTTGGGGTCTGATCTGTCTGGCGTCGCTGATGCCAAAGAGGCCGTGTCGCTCTTGCGTGCATGGAAAGAAGGTCATCCGGATTGCGCGGCGGCTTTTGGCCACAACCTGCCCGAAACGTTGGCATCGGATGCCGAGAACGCAAATACGGCAGCTGTGCTTGACGATTGTTTTGGCGATATCCCCGTCGTCTGCTTTACACCGGGAGCGGAGACCTGCGTTCTCAACGCTGCCGCCAGTGCGCGATACGGCTTTACGCCCCAGGCGTGCTATGCCGAGAAGATCTGGCGCATGATGAGCGATTTCCTCGCGCTGCCTGAGGTGCGTGCCGGGTATTCGGACTACATGAGCATGCTTAACGAGCGCGGCGTTACCGCCATCAAGGAGATGGCGTTTGATGACTATTACGGCTTTGCCGACGAAATGGCTCGCCGTGAGGAATCTGGTGAGCTGACGGTTCGCGTATCTATGATGTCGCAGCCGGTGGGCGCCGGTGCAAATCTGGCTTATGCCCGCGAGGCGCGAGAGCGCTTCCGGGGACCGTTCGTTCGTTTTTCTGGCTTCAACCGTATGACCGATCGCGGCGTATGGGCGGGGCTTGCCGAGATGATAGAACCCTATGAGGACTCGGCCGATGCGGGCGCTGCCGGCAAGACGGTCATCGAGGAGCCAGAGTGGGATCTGATTGAGAACGAGCTGCGTGCAATTGATGCTGACGGATTCCGATATTCCTTGCATTGCCAGGGCGATGGCGCCGTTCGTCGCACCGTGGCGCTCTATGCCTCGCTGCCTCGAGACGAGCATGGACGGATGCTTCGCCGCCATGCGATTACCGATCTCGAGAACTCTGACCCGACCGATCTTGTCGAGTTTGGCAAGTTAGGTGGAATTTGCGAGGTCTATCCGCAGATTCTGACGCTGGACCGACGCGAGGATTGCCTGTCGATGATGCGTCGACAAATTGGCGAGACGCGACTTTTGCACAGCTGGAATCGCCGCGGCATGGAAGATTCCGGATGCACAGTGTGCTGTGGAACGGATTTGCCGCTGCTGATTCCGAGCCTGGGCGAGTCAATCTACAGCGCGTGCGGCGGATTTTTCGCCGACGGACTGCCCGTGAATGAGGTCAACACGCTGACGCTTGTCGAGCTCTTGTGCGCTTGGACTGCCGGGGGCGCGTACGATCTGATGCGCGAAGACGAGCTGGGTACGCTTGAGGTTGGCAAGCTTGCCGATATCTGCGTGCTCGATCGGGATGTGTTCGACCTCGATTATCGCGACGCACGCGATCTTGCGGTTGATATGACGATGTCGGACGGACAGATCGTGTTCGATTGAAATAAGGAGGCATAAGATGTCTGAATCCAAACCGACGCTGCGCCGCGAGCAGATTGCGGGCATGAATATCCACTACATCATGTGGTCGCTCGATTACTTCCTTGATGTGCAGCAGCGTTTGGGCTTTGAGTCCATTGAGCTGTGGTGCGCAGAGCCGCATGTGACGCTCGACCACACGGGCTACTTTGAGGCTGAGGTCCTGGCGAAAAAGGCTGCAGACCGTGGGCTTAGGTATCGTACTCTGTGCCCCGAGAACGTTGTCTATCCTTGGCAGTACTGCGCACGCAAACCGCTGCATGAACAGCGCAGCCTGGCGTACTTTAAGCACGGCATTGAGCTTGCCGAGGTACTTGGGTGCGACCGTATGTCCATCAACTCTGGCTGGGGCGACTGGGACGAGGACCGCGAGGAAGCCTGGAAGCGCAGCCGCGAGCACTTGTCCATTCTGGCAGAGTATGCCGGCGAGCACGGTCTGGTGCTTACGATGGAAAGCCTGCGTCCCGAGGAGAGCAACCTTGTGACGACGGTTTCCGATGCGAAGCGCATGATTGACGAGGTCGCGAGCCCGTACTTACAGCCCATGGTTGATACAACCGCGATGGGCGTTGCTGGCGAGACGCTCGAGGACTGGTTTGCCACCTTTGGTGATGGGGCAATTCACGAGATGCACTTTATCGACGGTGACCCGTATGGCCATCTGGTGTGGGGCGATGGCAAGCACGATATGGACGCCTTCGTTGCCACACTCAACGCCCATGGTTTCGACGGCATGCTGGGCCAGGAGATCACGGACGGTCGTTACTACGATGACCCGGCGGCGGCAGATGCCAAGAACATGGCCGCATTCGAGAAATATCTGATTGACTAAAACAACTATCGGCCACGCAACCAACGTCATTGATTGCGGCCAAACAAGAAAGGAACTGGATATGAACGCACACGATCTGATCAAAGAGGCAATTGCCGAGAAGGGCAAGTTCGACAGCGTCTACTGGATTGCTTGCGGCGGCTCCATGATCGATTTGATCCCGGCTCATGAGCTTCTGCAGCGCGAGGCAACCACCTTCACTTCGTATATCTATACGGCTCGCGAGTTCGATATCATGCGTCCGCGTCGTCTGGGCGAGAAGTCCCTGGTCATTGCTTGCAGCCATAGTGGCAACACCCCCGAGGTCGTCGAGGGCTGTGAGATTGCCCTTGCTGCCGGCGCTACGGTGATCGCCCAGACCGACAACGCTGGATCCAAGATTGACTCCGGCAAGTGGACCACGTGGGTCTACCCGTGGGGCGAGGGCGTGCCGCAGGCCGAGGTCCCCGCTGGCATTTCGCTGTCGCTTGCGGCCGAGCTGCTCGATCAGCAGGAGGGCTACGCCGATCTTGCCGATATGTATGCCGGTATCGCCGAGATGGATAAGATTCTTCCTCCGGCACGTGAGAAGGTAAATGCCGAGCTGGGCGATCGCTTTGCCAAGCTTTGCCAGGAGCACGAGTTCTTCTACATTCTGGGCAGCGGTCCCAACTTTAGCCAGACCTACGGTTTCGCTATCTGCTCTCTTATGGAGATGCAGTGGCAGCACTGTAGCTACATCCACTCTGCCGAGTACTTCCACGGCCCCTTCGAGGCTACTCAGGATGGCGTTTTTTACTTCCTGCAGATGGGTTCCAGCGAGTGCCGTGCTATGGACGAGCGCGCCCTGGCGTTCCTTAAGACGCATACCGATACGCTGATGGTGCTCGATGCCAAGGAGTACGGTATGGAAGCCGTGCCGGCGAGCGTCCGTGCCTATCTGGACCCGGTGCTGTTCTACGCCATGAACTGCGAGCTGCGTGCTGCACGCGGCAAGGTGTTTGATCACGATCCCGATTTCCGTCGCTATATGGGTGTTGTCGAGTACTAGAAGGGGCAAAGGCCATGGCATTTAACGTTAACGCGCTCGGATTTGGCGACAACGTCGTCGATCGCTACGAGCATATCCACACCATGTATCCCGGCGGCAATGCGGTGAACTTCGCCGTTTATGCCAAGAAATGCGGTGCCGCACGCTCCGCATACATGGGCATTTTTGGCAATGACGCCGCTGCCGAGCATGTCATTGCAAGCCTCGAGGATGAAGGTATCGAGCTTGACAAGTGCGAGCAGATGATTGGCGAGAACGGAGCGGCTCGCGTGACCGTCGTTGACGGTGACCGTGTCTTCCTCGGCTCCAACGAGGGCGGTATCCGTGGCGATGCGCGCTATGTCCTCGATCGCTTTGACCTTTCGTACATGAAGCAGTTCGATGTGGTTCATTCGGGCAACTATTGCTTTACCGAGCGCGAGCTGCCCAAGCTGAAGGCTGCGGGCGTCACGGTCTCTTTTGACTTTTCGGACGACTCCACCGACGAGTACTACGAGCAGATTGCGCCCTACGTCGATTTCGCTTTCTTTAGTGCGGCGGATGCCGCGAGTGAGGACGAGATTCGCGAGCGTCTGGCATGGGTGAAGGGCCTGGGTCCGCGTTTTGTGTCGGCTACGGCGGGCGCCGAGGGCTGCATTGCTTACGACGGCGAGCGTTATTACCGCCAGCTGGCTAAACCGGTAACGGACATGAAGGACACCATGGGGGCGGGCGACTCGTTCCTCACCTCGTTTTTGATGTGCTATCTCGATTCCGCCAAGCG
>DBFOIV010000016.1:0-8775 GCA_048489175.1 Collinsella sp.
CAAAGAATGGGTAAACAAAGGGTCACGTATGGTGCAAATTTCGCACGTACCTAGACGCTTTGATATAGTGTTGAGAACTCTTTACGTTGGAGGATGTAACCGGCATGTCCGATTCGAGCGACAGTTCTAAGCCGCGACCCAAGACCGCGGCCGTTCCACACTACACGGTGGGCGAGGAGATCATGAACTCCGTCACCCATGGTGTCGGCTGCCTGCTGGGTATCGCGGGCCTGGTGCTCCTGATCGTATTCGCCGCCCTGCGCGGCGGAGGCCCGGCCCACATGGCCGCGGCGATTGTCTATGGCGTTAGCATTATCCTCGAATACCTAGCCTCCACGCTCTACCACGCGATTCAGCCCGTGCGCGCCAAGCGCGTGTTCCGCATCATCGATCACAGTTGCATCTACCTGCTCATTGCGGGCAGCTATACGCCGTTTTGCCTCATCACACTGGCAAACGACGGCGGCGCCGTGCTGTTCTTTGCCGTATGGGCCATCGCCATTATCGGCATCGCCCTCGAGTGCTTCCTACGCGAGCGTCAACCGCACTGGGTAAGCGGCCTGGTCTACCTGCTGATGGGCTGGCTCGTCGTTTTTAAGCTGCCCGAACTTGTGGCGCTGCTCAACCCCGTGGCACTTGCCCTGCTCGCCGTCGGCGGCGTGTGCTACACCGCGGGCGTGCCGTTCTATATCGCCAAAAACGTGCGCTATCTTCACAGCGTGTTTCACCTGTGGGTGCTCGCCGGCAGCATCTTCCAGTTCATGGCGGTGATTCTCTTCGTAATCTAGCGACCACGCCTGCGCGCCCGCGTCCTTGTTTGGGCGCCGGTGCAATTGCCGTATCCGCCGTCAACGTTTTAATCCGACGTCCCGAATCTTGGAGGTTCGAGAAACTCCCGATGGACATAACCATCTCCCTTATCACCACCCTCGTTTTGACCCTCATCAACGGCTACTTCTCTATGTCCGAGATGGCGCTCACCACGGCCAAGCGCGCCGTGCTGGAGCACGAGGCCGAGGAAGGCGACAAGCGCGCCGAGCGTGCCATTAAGCTGGCTGCCGACTCCGACCAGCTGCTCGCCACCATCCAGGTCGCCATCACGCTCGTGGGCTTCGCCTCGTCCGCCGTCGCCTCGACGAGTCTGTCCGACCCGCTCGCCACGTGGCTCATGAGCTTTGGCATCGCGCCGCTCTCCGCCATCGCGCGCGGCCTGGCGCCGGTCATCATCACCGTCGCGGTCGCCTTCGTGTCCATTGTGATCGGCGAGCTTGTGCCCAAGCGCATCGGCCTGGCCAATGCCGAGGGCGTGTCCAAGCAGGTCGTGGGCCCGCTTTCCGTGTTCCAAAAGATCGCCCGTCCGCTCGTGTGGCTGACCGGCGCTTGCTCCGATGGCCTGGCCCGTATCCTGCGCATCAAGAGTGCCGACGACCGCCAGAACGTCTCGGAAGAAGAGATCAAGTACATGGTCTCGGAGCAGGACGACCTGCTCGACGAGGAAAAGCGCATGATCCACGAGATCTTCGACCTGGGCGACACCGTTGCCCGCGAGGTCATGGTGCCGCGCGTGGACACCACCATGTGCGAGGACGACGAGACGGTCGCCGACGTGCTGTCCACCATGCGCCAGACCGGCTTTAGCCGCATCCCCGTCTATCACGAGGATCCCGACAACGTCGCCGGCATCGCGCACATCAAGGACCTGATTCAGCCCGCGCTCGACGGCAAGGGCGACCAGCCCATCGCCGGCTTTTTGCGCGACGCCACCTTTGTGCCCGACACCAAGGACATCCTGCCGCTGCTGTCCGAGATGCAGACCTCGCACGACCAGATCGTGGTGGTCGTGGACGAGTACGGCGGCACGGCCGGCATCATCACTATCGAGGACATCGTCGAGGAGATCGTCGGCGAGATCGAGGATGAATTCGACCCCGACAACAAGTATCTCACGCGCCTTTCGCGCCGCGAGTGGCTCGTTGATGGGCGTTTTTCGTGCGATGACGCGATTGAGCTTGGTTGGCCGCTTGAGGAAAGCGATGATTATGAGACCATCGCCGGCTGGATTTTGGAGCTTTGCGACTCGGTGCCCGACATCGGAGAGGTGTTTGAGGTCGCGGGGTACAAGTTTAAAGTGCAGTCGATGCGTGGCCAGCGCATCTCGCTCATTCGCGTGATCGCTCCGGCCGAAACCGATAAGAAGGATTCCGAGTCTTCGGTAGACGAGCCGACGACGTCGGGTGCGGGTTCCGCGAATCCGCACGACGGCGACGAGTAGGACAAGGAAGAGTAGGGGAGAGTTATGGCAGGCCTGTTCAACATCCTTAAGGTCACCGTCAGCGAGGACAAGATCTGCGCGCATGTGCTGGTGAACCCCGGCATGCCGCTCATGACCTCGGAGGACATCGAGGCTACGGCGCGCGTGTACTACCTGGTGCCCGCGATTGCCAAGCACCTGTGCCTGGGCGATTCCGGCCGCGAGTTCCAGGACTGCATGGGTCAGACCGAGCTCTGCCATCTGCTGGAGCACGTGACGGTCGAGCTCATGAACGAGACCGGGCTTGCCGGCAGCATCTCGTGCGGCCGCACGCGCGTAAGCGAGCACGACGAGCGCGTTTTTGAGGTTGAGCTTTCGTGCCCCGACGACGCGCTGGCCATCGGTGCGCTGTCTTCGGCCACCTTTATGATGGACTGGGCGTACCTGCACGCCGACCAGCCTGCCCCCGACGTGGAAGGCACGGTCGCGGGCCTGCGCAACCTGGTGCTGGGCATGCGCGCCGAGGCCGAGGGCAAGGATCCTCACGAGGCCGTCGCCGCTGCGAACGGCGAAGATGCTGCCGAGGACGAGGGCGCTGACGAGGGCGATGTGCCGGTCGACGCCGAGCCCGTTGTCGATGCGACCGCCGAGCCCGTTCCCGCCGAGCCCCAGGGCGTCCCCAACTTTGACGACGAGCCCCAGGTGACGATTGATACCGAGGGCGCGGTTGCCGAGAACCACGAGGCCTCCGCTGCCGTCTTTGGCGGTGCGGCGACGGTTCCGGCAGGACCTGCGCATGAGGGCGGTCTGCCGCTCGTGGACGGCGCCGGCGAGGACCCGGGTGCCACGGTGGCCATGCCGGCTATGCCTCAGGAGTAGGCCTACGCGTTTATCACCATCACGTACCTGCGCCTTTGCCGTACGCAGATGAGCGGAGCGGCAAGTGATGTGCTGCGGGTATAATGGACAGCATTCAAACGGTGGGCACCGACGTGCCCGCAGGAGAGGAATGATCATGGGTAAGACTTTCAGCTTTGTCTCCGGCGCACTTTTTGGTGCCGCTGCCGGCGCTATTGTCGGCGTTGCTCTGGCCCCGCGTTCGGGCGCCGAGACCCGCGCCATGGCTGCCGATATCGCCAACGACGCCTGGGACAATATGCGCGACACCTACGAGCACAGCGCCGAGGAGGCCCGTGCTGCGGTGAATGACTTTGGCCCGATGGTCGACGCCAAGACCGACGACCTGCGCGCCAAGGTCGACCTTGCCCGCGAGCGCATGGACCAGCTGCGCGAGCAGCTCAACGACGCCATTTCGGGCGGCAACGTGACGCCTGCCGCCGACGTCGTGGTCGAGAACGCCGTCGAGGCTGATACCGAGGCTGCGGAGCCCTCGACCGAGGCATAATGCGCGCCGGGGATTTTGTCGGCGCCAAGATCTATCGCAAGCCTACCGAGGACAAGCGCACCAAAAAGGACGGCACACCGCGCAGCCCTAAAAAGCTCGGAAAGATTCACTTTCCGGTCTTTACCCCGGGCGGTACGCGCGTGGTCGGCTTTATGGTCCGCCAGTCCGATATCGCGGGCATGATCGAGCGTCCCGACCGATTCGTAGCGCTCGACGCCATTGGTGTCTACGAGGGCGCCATTGCGGTCGATGACGTCAAGGACACGTACGATTCCGCCGCCGCTAAGCGCCTCGACATCAACTTGGACGATTGCATCATCTGGGTCGGTATGGACGTGCGCACGGAATCGGGCGACGTCGTGGGCTATTGCTCGGACGTTGAGTTCAAGCCACGCTCGGGCATCGTGCAGGCATTCTATGTGACCGCCGGTGCTGCTTCGAGTGTTTTGGTTGGTGACACGCAGGTGCCGCCGACGATGCTGCGCGGCTACGAGAACGGTGCGATGGTCGTCTCGGACGAGGTCAAGTCGCTCGGGTATTCGGGCGGTGCGGCCGCCAAGGCCGCCGAGGCCAGCGTCGTGGTGGGCGACAAGGTCAAAAAGGGTGCCAAGGTACTCGACGACAAGGGATCGGTTGCCGTGGACAAGGGCAGTCGCGCACTGGGCAAGCAGCTCGGCAAGACGCGCGGCATGTTCAAGGCCTTTAAGGACGAATACCAAAAGGCGAGCGGAGGCTCGTCAAAAGCTACAAAATAGCGACGTACCAAATGATGGGAGGCAAGCCGGAGACCTGTTGCTCCGGCTTGCTGTGTTTATGGGGGAGGGCACATGCACCAAAACGGATCCAACTTAAACGGGCGTTCGGGTGCGCATCCGACAGCGCGCCGCGACCTGGGGCAGCTGCCCAGCGGTCAGCGCCGCCGTCACCGTAAGCCCGGCGCGATGTATCTCAACCATAGCCGCGGCTTTAGCGATCGCAGCGCGCGCATCGGCAACAGCCGCACACCCCGTCGTTCGTCTCGCCTGCCCTATGCGCTGATCGCCGTGGGTTGCGCGCTCGTGCTGTTTATCGCTGCCGTCGTGGGCTACGTCAACCGCAGCGTGGACGTGGAGCTCAACGGCCAGAAGACCGCGGTGCGCGTGGGCTCTACGCTGCAGAATCTCATCGACGAACAGGATTTGACTGACACCTACGACGCAGGCGACCTGCTAGCCGTCGATGACAGCGTGCTCAAGCGCCATGGGGGCGAAAAGCTGTCGGTGAAGGTCGACGGCAAGCGCGTGAAGCAGGGCAAATGGGATAGCCGCGAACTCGAGGGCGGCGAGAAGGTGACGGTCAAGGATGGCCGTAACACTTACGAGAAGCACGAGGTTCAGGCTACGGTTATCGAGCCCAAGCTCAAGGTCGAGGGCACGGGCGCTATCGAGTATGTGCAGACATGGGGTGTCCAGGGCCGATCCGAGGTGTGGGTTGGTGAGCGGTCAGGCAAGACGCAAGACCGCGGCGAGGTTGTGCCCGCCACCGATTGCGTTGTTGCGTGCGCCAGCGTGGCGCCCAAGGGCAACAAAAAGTACGTGGCGCTGACGTTTGACGAGGGTCCGAGCGGCGCCACCAAACAGATCTTGCAGGTGCTCAAGGAAAAGGGCGTCACCGCGACGTTCTTCCTTTCGGGCGATGCGGCCGAGGCCTCGCCTGCCACGGCCAAGGCGATTGTCGACGCCGGGTGCGAGATCGGATCCAACAGCTACAGCGACGATTCGCTCAAGGGTCAGGACCGTGAGGCGGTGCGCGAACAGATCACGAAAGGCACCGATGCGATTAAGTCGGCGACCGGCGTGAAGACGATGCTGCTGCGTGCTCCCTACGCTGCCTTTGACGAGCAAAACTGGATTGATGCGATGGACCTGGTCTCCGCCGTGGTCTCGTGGAATATCGACTCGGGCGACTGGCTGCTAAACGGTGCCGACGAACAGGTC
This sequence comes from Collinsella sp., assembly GCA_048489175.1. Lineage (GTDB taxonomy): Bacteria > Actinomycetota > Coriobacteriia > Coriobacteriales > Coriobacteriaceae > Collinsella. Next base: position 5,633 of record DBFOIV010000016.1, read on the forward strand.
TCGACGGTGCTCGATTCGGTGACGCCGGGCAATATCGTGCTGCTCACCGATAGAGACGAATGCGCCGAGCAGACACTCGAGGCGCTGCCGCAGATTATCGACGGCCTCATTGCCGACGGCTACAAGATCGTGACGCTCAGCGACCTGGTCAAGACGGACACGTCGCTGAGCAAAAAGCTCACCTCGCTGACGAAGGTCACCATGCCCAAGGACGCCGTGTTCCCCCAACTTGCCGAGGACGACGACACCACAGAGTAGTCATTGGGTAGTCATTTAAGAACGTACCCAATGACTATGTCACGGATGCGTCAGCGTTTGGTATGCCTGCAATGTGCAGCGCATAAATTCGATGCCGCAGGGCGATGCTGATGCTATAGTTACTGCGGTTAATGAGGGTCAAGAGAAAGGTTACAGGTGAAATCCAAACCTCGACCATACAGTCGATGACCCCATGCAGGTGCTTTTTGCGCATGCACGGGGTGTAAGCGTCGAGCGGCGTGCCGCCCGCGCATGCGTATACATATCCAGAAGCCCCCGGACGTCGCACATGCGGCCGCGTTCGGAGGAATAATGATGGGGAGCACCATTGAATTATCTGAGTGAGATGCTCAAATTGCCGGTCTTGGACGTCGATGGAGAAAAGCTCGGCGTGGTGAACGATTTTGGTATTGCTACCGGCGAAGTTTTTCCGCACGTGACGTCGCTCGCGTTCCGCGGTCCCGGCAAGACGCCGTTTATGATCAGCTGGCGCAAATGGGTCGACCGTATCGACGAGACGGGTGTACACCTTAAGACGTCGGCCACCGAAATCCGTTTTTCGTACCTGCAGCCGACCGAACTCTTGCTTGCCCGCGACGTGCTCAACAAGCAGATTGTCGACACGCAGGGCATGAAAGTCGTGCGCGTAAACGACATCAAGTTTTCCATGTCGGGCGAAAATCAGCTGCGCCTGCTGGGCGCCGAAGTGGGCGCCCGCGGTCTGCTACGCGCGATCAGCCCCGCACTCGAGCATATCGTCGAAGGCTTTATGAAGCACCTGGGCAAGCCGCTCAGTGAGGACATCATCGCTTGGTCCTACATGGACCTGCTCGATCGCTCGACCAAGAACATTCAACTCTCGGTGTCGCATAAGACGCTCGGCGAGCTGCACCCTGCCGACATCGCCGACATTATCGAGCAGCTCGACCCGCGCCTGCGTGCGCAGGTGTTTGCACAGCTCGATACTGCCCAGGCCGCCGAGGCCATCTCGGAGTTCGATGACGACGAGCTTATGACCGAGATGCTCGAGGGCCTGTCCGACACGGACGCATCGTCGATGCTGGCCATGATGGACCCGGACGACGCCGCCGACCTGATCGACGAGCTCGATTACGAGAAGGCCGAGAAGCTCCTGCGCCTGATGGGCGTCAAGGAGGAGAAGGCGATTCGTAACCTGCTGGGCTATGAGGACAACACCGCCGGCCGCATCATGACCTCGGAGTTTGTCTCGCTGCCCGCCACGGCGACGGTCGGCGATGCCATCGAGGCGATTCGCAAACTCGATGAGGACTTCGAGAGTGTCTATTACGTCTATACCGAGGATCCGAGCGGCATGCTCACCGGCGTGCTCTCGCTGCGCACGTTGATCGTGGCCGACCGCGATGCCACGCTGGGCCAGCTCGCCTATCGCGACCTGGTCTACGTGTCGCCCGACGAGGACCAGGAAGACGTGACGGACGAGATGACCAAGTACGACCTGGTTGCCATCCCTGTCTGCGACGAGAACCGTCATATCCTGGGCATCGTGACCTTCGACGACGCCATGGACGTTATCGCCGAGGAGCATCAGGAGGACCTGCAGATCGCCGGTGTCGGCTCGGGCGATAGCGCGTCGGACGACTCGACGAACGTGCTCAGCTGGTTTGTGCATCGCCAGTACTGGGTTGTCGTGTGGGGCATTGCCTCGTGCATCATGGCAACGGTGCTGGGGACGGCGCTCGGCTCCGCGCATCTGGTGGTGTTCCCCATGTGCGCCATGCCGCTCGTGCTGCTTGCTGCCTCGCGCATGGTGTCGTTCGTCAAGAACTACTTCTTGGAGTATGACGGTCACGACGACGAGCCCAAGCCGTATCTGGGGTTCTTCTTCCAGAGCACGGGCATGGGCCTGATTCTGTCACTCGTGACCTACCTGTGCGCCCAGCTGGTGCGCACCGCTGCGTTCCCCGATGCGCCCATGTTTGAGGAGCAACTCTTTACCGGGTGCTTTAATATCGCTGCCATCATTTGCCTGGTTGGCAACATGAGCGCCGTGATTTACCTGATGGTGCTGTTCTGGCGTGACGAGCATGACCTCAACACGTCGGGCACCGCCATGAACGTTATTGCCGTCATGATCTCGTGCGTAGCGTACTGCGCCGCTGCGGTGCTGCTCACCATGTCGGTCATGGGGTAGGTGGTCGCGTGCAAAATACGAAGCAAAAGCTGAGCACCAAGCAAAAGCTGACCATCGCGGCCATCTTTGGCGCCATGGGCCCCGGTCTTCTGGCGGCGCTTTCGGGCAATGACGCTGGCGGCATCGCCACGTATTCCAGCGCGGGCGCCAGCTATGGCTACAAGATGCTCTGGATGCTTCCCGTCATGACTGTGCTGCTCATCGTGACGCAGGAGACCGCGGCGCGCTGCGGCTGCGTCACGGGCAAGGGCCTGGCATCGCTCATTCGCGAGCGCTTTGGCGTGCGCAAGAGTGTACTTGCTATGGCGGCGCTGTTGATTGCCAACACGGCTGTGACCATTTCGGAGTTTGCGGGCATCGCCAGCGGCCTTGCTCTCTTTGGCGTGCCGGCGAGCATCTCGGTGCCGTTGGTAGCGCTGCTGGTGTGGATGCTTACCATGTCGGGTAGTTTCCAGCGCATCGAGAAGATTCTGCTGCTGGTGAGCTGCGTGTTCGTGACCTATATTGTCGCCGCGTTTATGGCTGGCCCCAACTGGGGTGAGGTCGCGGTCGACCTGGTCGTGCCTAACATTCAAAATGACCCCAGCTACGTGTCGCTCGTGGTCGCAACGATCGGTACCACCATCGCGCCGTGGATGATTTTCTTGGCGCAGAACAACGTGGTCGATAAGAACGCGGGCGAGGACGATATCGTGCTGCAGCGCATCGATAC
>DBFOIV010000017.1:0-15366 GCA_048489175.1 Collinsella sp.
GAGACAATTGCCGGGGAGGGGTCCCGTCACGGCAAGACGCCCGCCGCCTAGATACAGAACCCGGGGATCACACAGGTTAGCTTGTTTGGCTTTTCCGCAGGCGTTGCGTACGTAAAGACGTCGCCGTCGTGCCCCACGCGGTTCATATGGAGCGTGCCTTCGCTCTCCGATGTGTCGGGGCTCACCGTGCGCTCCCACCAACAGGTGTCCTTGCCCTTCCACTGGCGGACCATCGTCTCGTTCGTGGAATACGGGCTCACCTTGAGCTCGCGGAAGAGCTGATACTCCTTGCCCTCGCCGTTGTAGATTTCTGCCAGGTAGTGATAGCCCTCGGTAAACGAATCGGGCGGTTGCGTACCGCACAGCTCGACCATGGCGGGCAGCCAAAGGGTTGCGGGCAACTCGCTCAGGCACGATGCGCTGTTGGCGGCGCCCACATTGTTCGAGACCTTCTTGACCCCTTTAATGAGTGCGCGCAACTCGTTGGGCAGCAGCTTAAGGCCGTCGCCGTTGAGCCATTCCCGCAGCTCGCAATCTGCCCAGCCGGCGCTCGGCGGTTCAGCCGCAGCGTTGCGCTCGGCAATACCCGCATCGAACATAAACGTCAGTCCGGCCTTGCCCGTCCCGTCCAGAAGCTCATCGTGGCGGATGCCCACAAGCTGCGCGCCAACCTGCAGCCCGTTGGTGAGCGTGACACGCTTGGTACACGGATAGGGGATATGCCCATCGGCATCGAGCAGATGATAGCGCTTGGCAATCTCGCGTGCCTCGCTACGGGTCTCGGCGGCCTTAATCTTGAGCGAAATCTCCTGCAGCTGATCCCAGGTGTAGTCGTCAAGTGAACCGCGGATGCCGTCAAGGTAGTCGGGGATGCCAAAGCCATGGGTTGCCGCCCCGATAACGCTGAGCCCCGCAACGGCTGCGATAGCGCCGCCGATAATAAAGCGGCGGCGGGTCATGGCATCGTGGCGGGCCTGATTCAGGATCTCTCGTGCGCGCTCGCCGGCGACGTCGACCTTAAGGTGCGTGCCAGAATCGATATCAATCGCGGCCTCGTCTCCTGTGCCTTCGCGGCCCTCGGATTCGGCATCGGTGAGGTATGCCGAGAGCACCTCGAGCATCTGCTGCTCGGTGGGACGATCGCACTGCTCGACTGAGAGACCCTTCACGATGATTTGGACGAGCGCTTCATCGCCCTCGCAGCGCGGCTCGAGCGGTGCCGGCTTGGTCTTGGTCTTTACGAGATAGAACGAGCCGGTTGCAGCGGCGTCCGTCGACTCAAAGTCAAACGGTTTGCGACCGCTGTAGAGCTGGTACAGAATGCTCGAAAGCGCATAGACGTCGATTGCCGGCGAACGGCGAAGGGCCGCGATGCCTTCGATATCCTGCGTGAGCATCTCGGGCGCGGCGTATGCGGGCGTGGCAAAGCGCCAGATGTCGGCGCGCCGGGTGATCGTGTCGTCGCCGAGAGCCATGGTCGCGGAGCCCATGTCGATGAGGCAGGGGTCAAAGGAGCAATCGGCAATCTGCTGCTCGAGCGTTCGGCTGGTGGTGCGGAACATAATATTGGCAGGCGACAGGTCGCGATGGACGACCGGATTCACGAGGCCTTGGGTCATCAAGAGCGCACGAAGCACGGCGTTTCCGACGGCGGCGACCATCTGGGTGGTCAGCCCACCCGAGGCGTCGTGAGGAAGCAGGGGCAGCGCCTGCTTGAGTGAGGTGCCCTCGACCCACTCCATGAGGATGAGCGGGTCATCCTCGCACGATCCATAGCCATAGACGCGCGGAAATCCGCGCAGGTGCGAGACGGTACACAGATGACGGTACTCCTCGAACAGCGCAGCGGTGTTGGCCAGGTGCGCGGCCGATTGCTCGGCGGAGCGGTCGGGGGCTTGGCCGGAAAGGATGGCGTTGTCCTTGAGTAGCTTGACGGCAAAGACCTCGCCGCTCGTGTTGGTCGCGCGCAGCACGTGCCCGATGTTGCCGTTGTTGCGGTAGGCCGTCTGGAGAATAAGTGTCATAAACCGGCGTTTGGCGTGTCCTCGGCGCTGGGGTCGACCGCCACGGCGGTATCGAACGTATTGAGACGGACGAGTTTGTCGCCATAGGCGCTATCGGTAGTATCCATGGCGTTCCTTTGTCTGGCATGGGTTGCCGCACGTATACGTGAGCAGTGCGGATATCGGTAAAGTACCATGATAGTCGCACTGCCCACGTATACCGCTGAGCATTGTCGTTTACGACGCAGAAGGTAGAAGACGTAAGACGGACGGCGACCGTCTTCCGATTGCCGTCCGTGCTAGTCCGCAATGACAAGGAATGTCGTGTAGAGACCCAGATGGAGCCTGTCGCTGTTGGCGATTTCCACGGGGGGATAGACTTTGCCGGGCTCGCGTTGGTCGCGCGGCGGCTCAATCACAATATCGCCGTCGCCCGCGCCCGATTCGAGCACTGTGCCGTTGGTCGATCCAAGGCCCTGGGCGTACCAGTGCTCACCCTCGAGCCAAATACGAAGATGCTCGCGCGAGGCGTCGGCGCCTACATCGGTGATGCTGGGCGAGGTTTTGGGCAAAGAACCAATCACGGTGCCGCGCGGATCGCGTGTGAGGGGATGGACTTGCATGTCGGCGCAGTTGTCGGCATGGGTTCTGAGCAGACCGAGGTTGGGGGCGACGGTGCGCGGCTGCTCCAGGCTGCTCATAAAGCCACGTCCGACGGTAGTTTCGGTGGTGCCAAAGTGCCCGCCCGTCTTGCTGTCGCAAAAGCGCTCGACGGTGGCCACGCCCTGAACGGGATCGGCGAGCGCCCCCGTTGCCACAAAGAGCATAAGGTAAAGCGTGCTTTTCTCGCGCACGGCATTGCCGTCAAAGTTGTCGATGCGATTGAGGGCATTTGCATATAGGCGGCTGTCCAGCTTGTAGCTGGCGAGAGCCGACATCATTTCGTTGGCGGCCGGACCGCGATAGTGCTCGGCGATTGCCCGATAGGCGGACTCGCCGCCGCCGAGCTTGCTGCAGATTGCCGAGGAAAGGTTGAGCGTGGTGACGGTAAAGTCGCTGTAGATGGAGGGCGCGCACTGATCAGGCTTGCGATGGACGATGTAACGGGTGAGATACGAGCGGTTGGAAGAGCATTTCTCGAGCAGGGTACTGCCGAGATAAGAGTTTCCATTGATGAGCATTCGGGCGATCTCGAGATGTTTAAGACCGCCGAACGAGCGAATATCGTTATAGAGGACCGAGCAAGGCGTCTCTGCTGCCACGGATACCTCCTTTGATTGCTTCCTAGCCAATATGGCGATAGGAATTAATGGCCCCCGGTGGGCGACGTATTAAATGGCTGCGCAATATATAGCGTAACCAAAGCAACATTATAGGCCGCATGTTCGAAATTGCAGGAAGACCGAGAGATTTTAGTTGGACTGAACGGAAATCCCCCTCTGTCTTGTTCTGTAACATTTGGACCCGGTTTTGCCCTGCATCTGTTACAGATTGACACAATCGGCCAGGCCCACCTCGTCCGCCTCGTCATCTGTGGTTTACGTGGGGGCATGCGAAGCACGGGTATACTAACCGGCGGCGAATCTGCTCCATCGCTTAGAGCTGCTGCGTCTGGACGGCGCGTGATAGGGCTGCCAAAGCGATCGCCAGCGTGCTGAGCAACGTCCTCTCTGTGCGCACCTGTTTTTGTATGTATTAGCGCACTACCAAGCACGCCCGCGCGGCCGCATGCCGTGCCCATTGCGCGTGCAGATAAGGAACAACAACATATGCGTAATTCTGTATCCGACGTCACCGACGCCGAGATCCTGGACGAGGTCCGCGAGGCCATGACCCAGGCTGCCTTCGATGCCGCCGATGAGGCCAATGCTGCCCAGGCCGTCGAGTCCGCTACCGAGAGCCTGCCCGCCTTTGACGAGCTGGGACTTTCGGACGAGATGCTTCGTGCTATCGAGAACCTGGGCTACACGGCGCCGACGCCCGTGCAGGCCGGCTCGATCCCCGTGGTGCTCGAGGGTCGCGACCTGCTTGCCGCCGCTCAAACCGGCACCGGCAAGACGGCCGCCTTCTTGCTGCCGACCATGAACAATCTGGAGCACATCGCTCCGCCCAAGCCCGTGCGCGAGCGCGGCGGCCGCAACCGTCGCCGCGGTGCTAAAAAGCCCGAGGGCAACGGCCGTGGCCCCGTGATGCTCGTCATCACCCCCACGCGCGAGCTTGCCCAGCAGATCGACGAGGTCGCGAGCAAAATCGCCGACGTCACGGGCCACGTTGCCGTGACCGTCGTGGGCGGCGTGAGCTACAAGCCGCAGACCGCGGCACTCAAGTACGGCTGCGATATCCTGGTCGCCACGCCGGGTCGTCTGGTCGACCTGATCGAGCAGGGCGCCTGCCACCTGAACGAGGTCAAGGTGCTGGTGCTCGACGAGGCCGATCGCATGCTCGACATGGGCTTTTTGCCCGCCGTCCGCCGCATTGTGCGCGAGACGCCGGCCGAGCGCCAGACGCTGCTGTTCTCGGCGACGCTCGACGAGGAGGCCGTGGGCGAGATCACTGATCTGGTGAGCGACCCGGCCCGCGTGGAGATCGCGCCCGCCACGTCGACTGCCGACACCGTCGACCAGTTTGTGTTCCCGGTGTCCATCGAGGCCAAGAACAACCTGCTGCCCGAGTTCCTCAAGAAGGAGGGCCCGGAGCGCACCATCGTCTTTATGCGCACCAAGCACCGTGCCGACAGCTGCTGCCGTCGTCTGGAGCGCAAGGGCATCAAGGCCGCCGCAATTCACGGCAACCGCAGCCAGGCCCAGCGCGAGCGCGCGCTTTCTGCCTTCCGCGATGGCACCGTCGACGTGCTGGTGGCAACCGACGTGCTCGCCCGCGGCATCGACATTAGCGACGTGCGCTACGTCGTGAACTTTGACGTGCCGGCCGAGCCGACCGACTATATCCACCGCATTGGCCGTACGGGCCGCGCCGGCGAGCTGGGCTGGGCCATTACGTTTGTGACCGAGCAGGACGTCGACGAGTTCTACGAGATCGAGAAGCTCATGGACAAGACCGCCGACATCTACGAGGCCGGCGACCTGCACGTGGGTCCCAACCCGCCCGCGGTTGATCCCGAGCGCGACCCTGCGGCCTTTAAGGTGAAGAAGAAGACCAAGCGCGGCAAGTCCAAGAGCAAGAAGAAGCTTGAGCAGGCGCGTCGCGACGGCAAGCGCAACGGCGACGATTACGGCGATGTTGCCGGTCGTTCCAACCGCGGTCGCGACGAGCGCCGCGGCGACGGCGAGCGTCCGAGCCGTCCCAAGCGCGGCGGCAAGACCCGCGTGCGCGAGGGCGTTCAGGCTCGCGTGGACGAGGCTGTTGAGAGCGTGGCTCGCGAGGTAGCTGCCGAGGAGCGCGGCGGTGCTGGTGCCGCTGAGCAGCCTGCGCGCGGCAACCGTGCCGAGCGTCGTGCCAAGCAGTTCCAGGGCGAGGCACACCGCCGTCGTCGTGAGGACGAGGACCGTGGCGGCCGTCGTCGTGTCGAGCGCGAGGACGAGGGCCGCGGTTCGCGCGGTGGCAAGCGCGGTGCGGGCGACCGCCGTCGTTCCGGTCGTGATGACGAGCGCGGTGGCCGTGATGAGCGTCGCGGCGGCGAGGGTCGCGGTGAGCGAGGTGCCCGTGGCGGTGAGTCCCGTGGCGGCAAGCGCTTTGAAGAGCGCGGTAGCCGCGGCGGCGAGCGTCGCGAGGGTGCTCGCGGCAATGGCGGCCGCGGCGGCGCTGGTCGTTCTAACGAGTCGCGCGATCGTCGTGACCCGCGTGCCAGCCGTGATCGTCGCGATGACTGGCGCAACTACGACGATACCCGCGAAGAGCGTCGCGGCGGCTATCGTGGTGGTCGTGGCGGCAACCAGGCCGGCTCCCGTGGCGGCCGTGCCGGCGGTCGCGATAACCGTGGCAGCTACGGCAACAGCCGTGGCGGCAAGCGCGGTGGCAGCTCCCGTCGCCCCGGCGACGGCGGCGGCAAGCGCAAGTAAGATGCGCATCGCGCTAGCGTGAGACAAGCTAAGGGCCCGAGCAAATAACGCTCGGGCCCTTTTGTTTGCCGTGTCCATCGCTAATTCAAACGTGATGTTCTCGGGAATGCATCTGGGGGATGCTGAGGACCTATTTTCCGCCATGCAGCAATGGGTCCTATGGGGTGCGCCGTGCATTTTTTGGAGTATTCTGCAGTTCGAGTTGTCTGCATATGATTCGACGTCGCCAACGGTGGCCTTCGGATATCCCTAGCGAGCGTTCCGAGTCAGATTTCGCCGTTTTCCGGAGCAGGGGCGCGTCATTCTCGCCATGTCGGGACTTAGAATGATACGGCGCCCTACAGTTTTGCCCACCCGCGGCGGTGCTGGCGCGGTCACGTTGCAGAATACTCCGTTTTTTGCACGGGCCAGGATGGGGTACCTCAGAAGAACGCGGCGGTATCCAGTAAATATATGCAATCTGTACCGGGAATTATGCAAACCGAAAAGGCGGGCAGTATGGGTTGGTGTATCGGGCTGCCTAGCGCACCAAAACGGGGAGCTCCCCCCCCATGCGCCGTATACTCTGTCTGAATGTGAAAACGGCTTGACGTGTTGCCTGGCGTAGGGAGAGGGTGCCTCGATGAGCGTATTCGAAATTGTGTTTAGTCCGACGGGCGGAACGCGGAAGGTGTCTGGCCTTGTGGCCGGGGCGCTGGACAAGAATACCGTTACCGTCGATTTGACCGATAGCGGGCTAGATTTCAGCGCTGTGTCGATGACTAAGGACGACGTGGCCGTAATCTCTGCGCCGGCGTATGCCGGTAGAATCCCGGCTGTGGTGGCTGACCGGTTGGGCATGGTGCGCGGCAACGGGGCTCGGACTGTTTTGGTTTGTGTATACGGAAACCGCGCGTTTGAGGACACGCTTGTAGAGCTGGAGGACGTTGCGAAGCATGCGGGATTCCGGGTGATCGCGGCAGTTGCGGCCATTGCAGAACATTCCATTGCGCGACAGTTTGCTGCCGGTCGTCCGGATGCGCAGGATGCGGCGCAGCTTGCTGAGTTTGCTCAGCAAATTCAGCAAAAGCTGTTGGCTGAGGATGCGTCCGAGCCCTCTATCCCCGGCAATCGTCCTTATAAACAAGCTGGAGGTCACCGCATGGCGCCCGAGGCAACAGAGGATTGCGTCTCCTGCGGTGCATGCGCCGCGGCGTGCCCCGTTTGTGCTATCGACAAGGGTGACTCCAAACGAGCAGCTGGCGAGGCGTGCATCTCCTGCATGCGCTGCATCGCCGTATGTCCGCGAGGTGCTCGCAAGCTTGATTCCAACAAACTATCCGCTGTTTCCCAGATGCTGAGCAAGGTTTGCGTCGCGCGGAAGGGATGCGAGCTCTTCATCTAGCGCAAGTGAGATTGGTGCAAACAAACCTGGCCCTTTTGCACCAAAAACGATCCGTTTTCCTCCGTTCCCAAGGGATCATGTGATCCGAAGGGGACGGAGGAAAACGGATCAAAAAGGAAAAATAGTAAGGCGCTCTTTTTCACATTGAATATTGCAATTTGGTAACGCGTTTTATCAAATATGGCATTTATCTGCGATAATGTTCATTTTCACCGCTGATGGTGACATTTCATACCGCCTGCCGAACTGCGTGGAGACCTAACAACTTTTTAGGTCAGTGTTGTGCGTGTAGCAATTTCGCCCGGCCTCGCCTCCGGGCTGCCATGTGAGAGGGGATCTTATGGCTCGACTGCACGTAATGGAACGCAGCCAAGCTCAGGCCGTCATGGACGACCTGCACGATGCACTCGGACGTCGTCTGGCGGTGAGTTCACTCGCCCCGTGCCCCGTCGAGTTTACGGCGGCGCTCGTCAACCTGTGCTCCACCCAGAGCTGCGGCAAGTGCACGCCCTGCCGCGTGGGCCTGAGCGCGCTGAGCGACCTGCTCGCCGATGTGCTCGAGGGCCGCGCCGACGAGTCCACGCTCAACTTGATTGAGCGCACGGCCCGCACCATCTATCTTTCGAGCGATTGCGCCATCGGTTACGAGGCCGGCGCCATGGCGCTTACGGCTATCCGCGGTTTCCGTGACGATTTTGAGCACCACATCCGCGAGCACTCCTGTGGCTTTGACCGCGAGGCCCGCGTCCCGTGCGTCTCGGGCTGTCCGGCGCATGTCGACATTCCCGGTTACATTTCGCTCGTCGAGGCCGGCCGCTATGCCGATGCCGTCAAGGTCATCCGCAAGAATAACCCGCTGCCGCTCGTTTGCGGCCTGGTGTGCGAGCATCCCTGCGAGATGCATTGCCGCCGTGGCATGGTCGACGACCCCATGAACATCCTCGCCCTCAAGCGTTTTGCCGTTGAGCACAGTGACCTCAACGACCACAAGCCGCATGTAGTGGACAACACCGGTAAGCGCGTCTCCGTGATCGGCGGCGGCCCGGCTGGCCTTTCCTGTGCCTACTACCTGGCCGTGATGGGCCACAAGGTGACCATTTTTGAGCAGCGCCACCACTTGGGCGGCATGCTGCGCTACGGCATCCCCAGCTATCGTCTGCCGCGCGAGCGCCTGCAGGCCGAGATCGACTGGATCTTGAGCGCCGGCATCGACGTTGAGCTCGATCACTCCGTGAACGGCGAGGAGCTCGCTCGCCTGCGCGACGAGTTCGATGCCGTCTACCTGGCCATCGGTGCCCATAGCGACAAGAAGCTCGGCCTTCCGGGTGAAGAGGCGCCCGGCGTGGAGTCGGCCGTCAAGATGCTGCGCGCCATCGGAGACGACGAGCTGCCCGACCTGAGCGGCCAGCGCGTGTGCGTCATCGGCGGCGGCAACGTGGCCATGGACGTGGCGCGCTCTGCCGTGCGCTGCGGTGCCGAAAAGGTGAGCATCGTCTACCGCCGTCGCATCTGCGATATGACGGCCCAGGACGCCGAGATTGCCGGCGCCCAGGCCGAGGGTTGCGAGGTTCTGGAGCTCACGGCGCCGCTCGCCATCGAGACGGGCGAAGATGGTCGCGTGAGCGGCCTGCGCGTGCAACCGCAGATTATCGGCGAGCCCCGCCGCGGTCGTCCGGCTCCGCGTGCCGCCGCTACGCCCGAGCGCGTCATCCCCTGCGAGCGCGTGTTTGTCGCCATTGGCCAGGACATCGATTCCAAGCCGTTTGAGGACATGGGCATCGCCTGCAAGTGGGGTTGCGTGGTCACCGACTCGGACGGTGCCGTGCCCAACTTCGATGGCCTCTTTAGCGGCGGCGACTGCCAGACCGGCCCCGCCACCGTCATCCGTGCCATCAACGCCGGCCGCGTGGCTTCGGCAAACATCGACCGCTATCTGGGCTTCGACCACAAGATCAAGCTCGACGTGGAGCTGCCGACCGTTCAGTTTAAGGGCAAGCACGAGTGCGGCCGCTGCGAGCTGGGCGAGCGCGAGGCCGGCGAGCGTATTCACGATCGGAATCTGGTCGAGCAGGGCCTTACCGAGGAGGAGGCGCGCCAGGAGGCAAGCCGCTGCCTGCGTTGCGACCACTTTGGCTTTGGCGCGTTCCGCGGAGGGAGGAACCTGGAATGGTAGAGCTCAACAAAACCACCGTCGGCGACAACAGCGAAAACGGAGCGCACAACATGGTCAGGCTCATTATCGATAACTGCGAAGTCGTGGTGCCCGAGCACACCACGATCCTGGATGCGGCCAAGTCCGTCGGCATCCAGATTCCCACCCTGTGCTATCTGCGCGATCTGAACGAGATCGGCGGCTGCCGCGTGTGCGTGGTCGAGGTCGAGGGCTGCGATCAGCTGGTCGCCGCCTGCAACAACTACGTGCTCGACGGCATGGTGGTGCACACCAACAGCCCCAAGGCCCGCGAGGCTCGCCGCACCAACGTGCAGCTGCTGCTGTCCCAGCACGATTCGCAGTGCACGAGCTGCGTGCGCAGCGGCAACTGCAACCTACAGACCATCGCCAACGACCTGGGTATTTTTTATCTGCCGTATCAAAGGCATTTGGCGGGCGAGGGCTGGGATTTCGATTTTCCCATCATCCGCGAAAACGACAAGTGCATTAAATGCATGCGCTGTATCAAGGTGTGCGAGAGCGTGCAGGGGCTAGGGATTTGGGACCTGACCAACCGCGCCACGCATACCGCCGTGGGTACCCGCGGGCGCGCGCCGATCGGCAAGACCGAATGCGTCGCGTGCGGCCAGTGCATAACGCATTGCCCGACGGGCGCACTGCGCGAGCGCGACGATACCGAGACCGTGTTCGATGCTCTCGCCGATCCCGACAAGATCGTGCTGGTGCAGATTGCGCCGGCCGTGCGCAGCGCCTGGGGCGAGGAGCTCGGCATATCTCGCGAGGAGGCTACCGTTGAGCGCTTGGCTTGCGCGCTGCGCCGCGTTGGCTTTGAGTACGTGTTCGATACCGATTTCTCGGCCGACCTCACCATTATGGAAGAGGGCTCCGAGCTGCTCAAGCGCCTGGGCGAGGCCGCCAAGGGCGAGGGCGACAGCCGCAGCTGGCCCATGTTCACGAGCTGCTGCCCGGGCTGGGTACGCTTTGTGAAGGCGCGTTACCCCGAGTTTGTCGACAGCCTGTCCACGTCCAAGTCGCCGCAGCAGATGTTCGGCGCCATCGCCAAGACCTACTACGCCAAGGTGCTGGGCGTGGAGCCCGAGCGCCTGTTTGTGGTGTCCGTGATGCCGTGCACGGCCAAGAAGGCCGAGTGCGCGCTGCCGAGCATGGTGGGCGAGGGCGGCACGCCCGATGTGGACGTTGCGCTGACGGTGCGCGAGATGGTGCGCATGGTCCGCGCGAGCCACGTGAGCGTGGATACGCTAGTTGAGGAGCCGCTCGATACGCCGCTGGGCTTTGGCACGGGTGCGGGTGTGATCTTTGGCGCCACGGGCGGCGTGATGGAGGCCGCCGTGCGCTCGGCCTATTACCTGGTGACGGGCAAGAACCCCGACGCCGACTTCTTTACCGATGTGCGCGGCCTGGACGGCTGGAAGGAGGCCGTGGCCGATATCGATGGCACCAAGGTGCGCGTCGCCGTGGCACACGGGCTGGGCAACGCTGCCCGTCTGCTCGACGCGATTCGCGACGGCCGTGCGAGCTATGACTTCGTCGAGGTCATGGCGTGCCCGGGCGGCTGCGTCGGTGGCGGCGGTCAGCCCATCCACGACGGCTGCGAGCTGGCAGCCGAGCGTGGCCAGGTGCTCTGGGGCCTGGATGCCGCTGCGGACATTCGCTTCTCGCACGAGAATCCCGATGTCCAGGCGTGCTACCGCGAGTTCTTGGGCGAGCCGCTCTCGCCGCTGGCCGAGGAGCTGCTGCATACCGACCATCACGCATGGACGATGCCCAACGAGGGGGTGTGCTAACGATGCGCGCGTTTAATGTTGAGCTGTCGCGCCGGGGGTTTGCCTCGGCGCTCGCCGCGGGCGCCCTGTCACTTGCGCTCGCGGGCTGTGGCGGCGGGGCTGCCGGTGCCGGGTCCGCCGCGGGCTCGGTTGCCACGGACGGCGCCGGTGCTGCCGCAGAGCCGGTCGAGGTGCACGTCGCCTCGCTCAAGGGTCCGACGTCGATCGGTCTGGTGCAGTTTATGGACCAGGCAGCCGATGGCGAGACGGACAATGAGTTCGACTTTGCGATCAACACTGCCGCCGACGAGATTGTGCCCAAGGTCATTCAGGGCGATATCGATATCGCCCTGGTGCCCGCCAACGTGGCGAGCGTGCTCTACAACAAGACCGAGGGCGCGGTGCAGGTCATCGACATCAACACGCTGGGCGTGCTGAACGTGGTGACGGGCGACGCGAGTGTGGCCTCGTTTGGCGATCTGGCGGGCCATACCGTCTATATGACGGGCAAGGGCACCACGCCGGAGTACGTCATGAACTACCTGCTGGAGCGCGCGGGCTTGGCCGGTCAGGTGGCGCTCGAGTTTAAGAGCGAGCCTACCGAGGTGCTCTCGGCTCTGCTTGCCGACCCGACTGCCGTGGGCGTGCTACCCGAGCCGTTCAAGACGGCGGCCATCGCCAAGAGCGAGGGCAAGCTGTCGGCACCGGTGAGCCTGACCGATGTGTGGGACGAGCTGGCAGGAGACACGGGCTCGCGCCTGCTGACGGGCGTGACCGTGGTGCGCCGTGCCTTTGCCGAGGAGCATCCCGAGGCCGTGGCGGAATTCTTGCGCTGCCATGAGGCGAGCGTGAAGGCCGTCAACGCAGCGCCGGCAGACTGGGCGCAGGCCGTGGTCGATGCCGGTATCGTGGATAACGCCACGATTGCCGAAAAGGCGATTCCCGGGTGCATGCTTGTGTGCCAGACGGGGAAGGATATGAAGGCGGCGCTCGGTGGGTACCTGCAGGTGCTGGCCGATGCGGACGCGAGCGCCGTGGGCGGCAAGCTCCCGGCTGACGATTTCTACTACATGGAGTAGCCCGTGTGTGCGTTTGCTCGACAAATGGCAGAGCGTATGAAGGCGGTGGCGGCAGCAGGTGCCGTCGCCGCCTTTTGGCTTGCCGTGTGGGTCTTCGCGGCGGCGCTGGTGGCGCAGCCGTTGATTTTGCCGGGGCCGGGCGCTGTTGTGGTGGCGTTGCTGCGGCTGGTATGCGATGTCGGCACGTGGGCGATTCTGGCGGGCTCGGGTGCGCGGATTCTGGGTGGGCTGGCACTTGCCGCGGTGTGCGGCGGCGTGCTGGCGGGAGTCTCGGCGCGGTCGCGGACGTTTGCCCGCCTGGTGGCGCCGGCGCTTTCGTTTGTTAAGGCGACGCCGGTTGCCTGCGTAGTGGTCCTGCTGCTCATTTGGCTGGGGTCGGCGCGCGTGAGCATCGCCGCGGTCTTTTTGATGGCGCTGCCGGGTGTGTATTTCTCGCTGGTCGAGGGTTTGACGCAAGTGGATAAGCCGCTGGAGCAGATGTTTCGTCTGCATGGCGTGCGGGGCTGGCGACTGTTTTGCGCTCACACCTGGCGCGAAGTCCTGCCGTTTGTGCTTTCGAGCGCCCGCGCCGTGATCGGCATGAGCTGGAAGGCCGGCGTGGCGGCGGAGTTGATTGGCATGGCGACGGGCACCGTGGGCGAACGCATCTATCAGGCGAAGCTGCTCATCGAGACGGCGGACCTGCTGGCGTGGACCGTGCTGGTCGTTGCTGCCTCGTGGGCGTGCGAGCGCGTGCTGGTGTGGTTGCTGCGGGCTTCGGGGCCCGCGGCGTGGCGTGCTGCCGTGTGGGCACATGGGCGTGGTGCTCGTGGGCGTTCGGGCGACTCTGCTGGCGTCGGCGCTGCGGCGGAGCTTGCGCTTGCCGTGGGCGATCGTGCGCCCTGGGCGGCGGCGCTCGACGGGCTGGTGCTTCGCGTGCCCGCGGGTGGGCGCGCCTGCGTGATGGGCGCCTCGGGCGTGGGCAAGTCGACGCTGCTTGCGCTGGCGGCGGGGGAGTGTGCGCCGTGCTCCATGGTGTTTCAGGATGTGCGCCTGGTAGAGGACGCTTCTGCCTTGGATAACGTACTGGTGTGTGCCGACGCGCGCGTGGACGCCTCGAGTGCCGCAGCCCTGCTGCGCCTGCTGGTGCCGGGGGTCGATGTACATGCTCGTGTGGCCGAGCTCTCGGGCGGGCAGCGCCGTCGCGTCGAGATCGCCCGAGCCCTGCTGCGCCCAGGCCACGCGGTGATTCTGGACGAGCCCTTTACCGGTTTAGATACCGCTGCGCGCGACGCATGCGCCGAGGTCGTGCTCGACTTGCTCGACGGTCGTATGCTGCTGCTTGCCACACACGATGCCGCTGACGCTCAGGCCCTCAATATCTCGGGCATCATCACGCTCTAAATACTCATTCAGCAACAAAATGATCCGTTTTCCTCCGTCCCTATGGGGTCGAGTATGGTATTCTATCTGCGGGGTAATACTTAGGAATACCAAGTAATACCAACGCCGTAGAAACAAACTCCAGATGCGGGCCAATCGGGTTGCCTTCACAGCCCGTCGCCCAGCCGCGTGGCCCGCATCTATCCGCACCACCGTCGTTTCAAAAAGGAAGCGCCATGGCAGAACACATGACCCCGGTTGTCGCGAAGGTCTTGCCCGAGGAGAAGGCGGCCTTCGCGGCGGCAACCCAGCTCGTGGGTACCACGCCGTCCAACGCCATCCGCATGTTTATCGCCGCGTTCAATCGCTGCGGCACCTTCCCGTTCGACATCTCGCCCAACGGGGCTTTTGGCATTGCGCCCGATTCTCATCAATAAGTGATCCGTTTTCCTCCGTCCCCATGGGATCAGCTTTCTGCCGAGTTGTGGTAGAACTAGGGAACGGTTTTGAGGAGGTTGGCATGCTCAATGCGATGATTTGGGCGCTTGCCTGTTTTGGCGTTGTCGCTGCCGATATAGCCCTGAGCGTGGTTCTGTTTTCAGTTCTCGATGCTGTATCGGTGCTGACGGGCTATCCGATCGACAATCTCGATATCCAATGGTTCCAGGCTGTTGCCCAGACGGCGTCTTTTTTGATGGCGCTGCTGTGGTGGCGTTATCTGTGGCCGCGCTCCTTCATGGCGCGCTGGCAGGGCGAGCGCCCGCTTGGCGGGGGAGCGCGTGGGGCGTGGAAACGCATCGCCTGCGTTATCGTGATCGGTCTTGCCCTGCAGGTGGTCGTTGGCTACGTGACCGACGCTGTGCTGTCGCTGTTGCCCGAGGCGGCGGCCGATTACAGCGAGCTTGTCGAGGAGACGGGCATGGGCGACACGAGCTATCTGGCCGTCCTGACCACGGTGCTCGGCGCTCCGTTTTGCGAGGAACTGCTGGTGCGCGGTATCATTTTTGAGTTTTCGCTCCGAGCGTTTAACCCGCAGTGCCGTCCGCTCTGGAAACGCCGGCGTCGTGCGAGCGCACAGGACGGCGCCATAGTGCCTTGGGCGGCTCCAAGCACGTGGGGTATCGCCGCGGCGATTGTGCTGCAGGCGGCGGTCTTTGGCTTTATGCATATGAACTGGGTGCAGGGCTGCTACGCGGGTGCTGCCGGTCTGGTCTTTGGCTGGGTGCTCGTGACCACCGGAAAGCTCCGCTACACGATCCTGCTGCACTTTGCCTTTAATGCCGGGTCGTATCTCATGACGATGCTCTGGTTTGTGAACACGCCGCTCGACGTTGTGGTCACGGTTGGCATCGCCGGCTTTGTGCTGGTAGAGGCGATGCACTCGCTGCTTCGATTGTGCATTCCCGTGTCGCGCGAAGCTGATCGGTCTGAGTAATAACGCCTTTAATTAGACCGATGCGTCTTGAACGCACCTGGCGTTTCGCCGAATGCTTCTTTGAATTTTGAGTAAAAGAATGACATGTTGGAGATGCCGACTTTTCGGGCTACATACTGCACGCTGC
>DBFOIV010000018.1:0-6237 GCA_048489175.1 Collinsella sp.
CTGCTCGGCGCGGCGCTTAAGCGACTCGGAATGGATGCGTGATGTGGGAAGCCGATGACTCTCAGGACCTGTGGGCGACGCCCGGCAACTCGCCGGCGGCATCCATGGCGCACGGCGAGCGCATGGTGGGCTCGGAGCTGACGGCCGAGGACCTCGATGTCGACCGCACTTTGCGCCCCCAGCGCCTGGACGATTACTGTGGTCAGGAGCACATCAAGCAGAGCCTGCGCGTGTTGATCGAAGCGGCGCAGAGCCGTGGCGAGACGCTCGACCACGTGATCTTCTCGGGTCCTCCGGGCCTGGGCAAGACCACGCTGGCCACCGTTATCGCCAACGAGCTGGGCGCTCAGATCAAGACCACGAGTGGCCCTGCCATCGCGCGCACGGGCGACCTGGCGGCCATTCTTACTAACTTGCAACCGGGTGATGTGCTGTTTATCGACGAGATTCACCGCCTCAACCGTTCGGTCGAGGAGGTCCTGTACCCCGCGATGGAGGACTTTGCCCTCGATATCGTGATTGGCAAGGGTCCGGCGGCGCGCTCGATTCGCCTGGATATTCCCAAGTTTACGTTGGTAGCGGCAACGACCCGCTCAGGCATGTTGACAGGCCCGTTGCGCGACCGCTTTGGCATTTCATATCGCCTGGATTACTACACGGTCGAGGAGCTCGCGCAGATTGTGACGCGCTCGGCGACTATCCTGGGCGTGACGATCGACCATCCCAGTGCACTCGAGATCGGCTCGCGTTCGCGCGGCACGCCACGTCTTGCCAACCGCCTGCTCAAGCGCGTGCGCGACTATGCGCAGGTGCGCGGCAACGGTCCCATTGAGCTCGATATCTGCCGTCAGGCACTCGAGTTCTTCGAGATCGACGAGCTCGGTCTGGACTGGATGGATATTCGCATTTTGGAGACGCTCGCCAAGACGTTCTCCGGTCGTGCCGTGGGACTTACGACCCTTGCCAGCGCGGTGGGCGAGGACCCGGGCACGCTCGAGGATGTCTATGAGCCCTATTTGCTGCAGTGCGGGTTGATGATTCGTACGCCGCAGGGCCGTCAGGCAACCCTTCGCACCTTTGAGCACCTGGGGATTGAACCTACCGTTTAGGGCGCTTTGTTTTGGCGGGCTGTTGGGCTATCGCTGGGCATCGGGTAAACATATCGCCGTTCATCGGTTATGGGCGTTTTACTATTGCGCGCCCGTGCTATGCTGAATTGGTCTTTTTCTCATTCGGTAACGAAAGGACCGCCCATGCCTACTGACATCGAAATCGCACGTTCTGTCACGCCACTGCCTATTACCGAGGTGGCCAAGAACGCCGGCGTCGACGTTAAGCACCTTACTCCGTACGGCTTCGACAAGGCTAAGGTCGACTATTCACTGCTCAACGAGCCGACTGATCACCAGGCTAAGCTCGTCCTCGTGACCGCTATCAACCCAACGCCCGCGGGCGAGGGCAAGACCACCACGACCATCGGTCTGGCCGACGGCCTGCGTCGTCGCGGCGTCAAGAGTGCCGTGGCCCTGCGCGAGCCTTCGCTCGGCCCCGTCTTTGGCGTTAAGGGCGGTGCTGCCGGTGGCGGCTGGGCTCAGGTGATCCCCATGGAGGATATCAACCTGCACTTTACCGGCGACTTCCACGCTATCGGTGCCGCCAATAACCTGCTGGCCGCCATGCTTGATAACCACATCCAGCAGGGCAATCAGCTCGGTATTGACGTTAAGCGCATCACTTGGAAGCGCGTCGTCGATATGAACGACCGTCAGCTGCGCCACGTCATCGACGGCATTGGCGGTAAGGCCCAGGGCGTGCCGCGCGAGGACGGCTTCGATATCACCGTTGCCTCCGAGGTCATGGCGATCCTGTGCCTGTCCACGAGCATCAGCGATCTTAAAGAGCGCTTGGGCGAGATCGTTGTCGGCTATAGCTATGCCGGCGAGCCCGTCCGCGCCCGCGACCTTAAGGCCCAGGGAGCTATGGCCGCACTGCTCAAGGATGCGCTCAAGCCCAATCTGGTGCAGACGCTCGAGGGCACGCCCGCGTTTGTCCACGGCGGTCCCTTCGCCAATATCGCCCACGGCTGCAACTCCATCATGGCCACGCGTATGGCTATGCGTTTTGGCGATGTCGCCATTACCGAGGCGGGCTTTGGTGCCGACCTGGGTGCCGAGAAATTCCTGGACATCAAGTGCCGCATGACGGGCGTTCGTCCCAACGCCGTCGTGGTCGTCGCCACCGCTCGCGCGTTGAAGTACAACGGTGGCGTCGCCAAGGCCGATCTCAACGAGGAGAACCTCGAGGCACTCAAGGCTGGCATGCCCAACCTGCTGCGTCACGTCGACAACATCCAGAACGTTTATGGTCTGCCCTGCGTGGTCGCCATCAACCGATTCCCGACGGACACCGAGGCCGAGCTTGCGCTCATCGAGTCCGAGTGCCAGAAGCTCGGCGTCAACGTTAAGCTTTCCGAGGTCTGGGCCAAGGGCGGCGAGGGCGCGCTCGACCTGGCCGATGAGGTCATGCGTCTGATTGAGCAGCCGAGCGAGCTCAAGTTTGCCTATGAGGACGGCGCTGATGTCGCTGATGCCCTCGAGGCCGTTGCCACCAAGGTCTACCGCGCCGACGGCGTTGACTTTACGCCGGCCGCCAAGCGCCAGCTCGCCGAGCTGCGCGAGAATGGCTTTGGCAACCTGCCGGTGTGCGTCGCCAAGACGCAGTACAGCTTTAGCGACAACGCCAAGGCCCTGGGCGCTCCCGAGAACTTCCGCATCACCGTGCGTGAGCTCAAGGTTTCTGCCGGCGCCCACTTTGTGGTCGCACTGACTGGAAGCGTTCTGACCATGCCGGGCCTGCCCAAGGTCCCTGCGGCCGAGAATATCGACGTCGACAACGACGGCAACATCACCGGCCTGTTCTAAGCTCGCTGCTCATAGCCGCTTGCCCGCCCCGTCGCGCCTACCAAGGCCCGGCGGGGCTTTTTGATCCTTAGGCCCGCGCATGTCTTGTAGATACCGACGGACTCTGCCCATCATAGGCTTTTGCGCGGGTAGAATGCATGGATAACTTGAGGCTCAAGCGCGACGGAAAGGAATCGTTGCATGGATCAGGACAAGACAACCGTGATGGGCGGCTACGGTTCCGCGCAGGCTGGCGATAGCGCCGATGCGACCTGCGTTGTTCCCAACCCCGGTTATGCCGACCCCGCCGCGACGCAGCCTTCTGCCGAGCCCACCCGGGTTATGGGCTATGGCGACACGGCGCAGGATTCTTACGCTGCATCTTCGCAAGGCCCCTATGGCAACGCAGTTCCGGATCCGTTTGATTACGCGCCGCAGGATTCTTATGCTGCCTCGACGCCGAATCCCTATGATGACCTGCCGCAAAATCCCATTCCGCAGCCTCAGCAGACGACGTATATGCCTCGCACGGCGCAGCCTCGCTACGAGTCGCGCGAGCCGTATCGCGAGTACCCCAAGTCGATTCCGCAATATGGCGAGGACGAGGAGAGGAAGCCGTCGCGTTCGTCGAGCGTGATCAAGAAGATCCTCATCGTACTGGCGATCTTCTTTGCGCTGTCGATTGTGTTTGCCATCGTGTCGGGCATGCTCAACAAGCGGGGGAGTTCAACGGCCGATGCCACTGCCGAGCAAACCGAGTCCGCCTCGTCTAGCACCGTCGATCTGAGCGATATCCCGGGGCAGTACTGGTCCAACGCCAAGAAGATCCTCAAGTCGCGCGGCGCCGATCTTTCGAATGCCGTGGTCCTGACTGATGATGGCTCAACGCCCGTCGTCGATGCCAACTGGGTCGTTACTTCTGCCTACTATAACGACAACGGCAACCTCGAAATTCAACTCACGCACAAGAACAGTTCGGGCAACTCGTCCGACGGCCAAAGCGGTACCGACAGCTCGAGCTCCAATACGCTGGAGGACTTGAGCAACAAGGTGCAGGAGTTGGGAGACAAGGCGCAAGAGCTGGGCGATACGGCACAAAATCTGGGCGATACCGCGCAGAACTTGGGCGACATGGCGACGGATGCCTGGAACGCCCTACAAAACGGCATCTCGGGCGCGCAGGGAAACTAGCTGTTAAGTGGGCTACAGCTGCTCGGCCGGACGGTCGGGCGAGCTAAAGCCCGAGTCAAACGTAACGACGCATGAGGCATCGGGCCGGCGCTCGTGCACGATGCACGTGACGAGCTCCAGCAGCTCCTCGTCGGATATGTCAAAGCCGTCGGGACGCACCAGGTCAAACGAAACGAACCCGTCGTGCTCGTGCAGGTCGTGGATGGAGAGCGCAGGATCGATCTGCATGACGCCGCGCTTGACCCAGCCGCGCAGGTCGTCGCCGGTGGTGGCGATGGGGTCGCAGTGCAGTGTGATGCCGATGCCCATCTGACGCTTGATGTCGTGCTCGATGGTGTCCAGAATCTCGTGGTGCTCAAAGGCATCGCCCTCGCCGGGCATTTCCACGTGGGCGCTGGCGAACTGACGGCCGGGGCCGTAGTCGTGCACCATCAGGTCGTGTGTGCCCAGGACCTGCGGATAGGACATGATCTTGTCGCGGATTGCCTGGACGAGCTTGGGGTCGGGCGCTTGCCCCAGCAACGGGCTGATGGCGTCGCGCACTAGGCCCATGCCGCTGATGCAGATGAAGATGCCCACACCCAGGCCTGCCCAGCCATCGAGGTCAAAGCCGGTCGTCTGCGAAATAAGCGCCGCCACCAAGACCGAGCCCGAGGTGATGACGTCGTTTTTGGAGTCCTGTGCTGTGGCGATGAGCGTCTCCGAGTCGATGCGATCGCCCAGCGTGCGGTTGAACGCTGCCATCCAGAGCTTAACGAGCATGGACAAGACGAGGGCGGCTAAGGAGAGCACCGAATATGCAGTGGGGGAAGGCTTGATGATCTTAGTGACCGACTCGAGGATCAGATTGATGCCGACGGCGCAAACCAGGACGGCGACGAACAGGCCAGCTAGGTACTCATAGCGACCGTGGCCATAGGGGTGGCCTTCGTCTGCCGGGCGGCTGGCAAGGCGGAACCCGAGCAGACTCACGATGTTGCTCGAGGCATCGGAGAGGTTGTTGAAAGCGTCGGCGATGAGGGAGACGGAGCCGGCGAGCAGGCCCGCGATGCCCTTGGCCAGGCACAGGGTGATGTTGAGGCCAATGCAGACGAGGCTTGCGGAAAAGCCCGCGTTGGTGCGGCAAGATGCATCGACCGGCTCGCTCTCGCTGCCGGGAACAAGCGTATGTACCAGCCGATTTACAAATAGCATAGCGGTCGTCCTCACAATCATGTTTAAGGGGATAGTGTAGCTTGCGCGGGGGCGCCGTGCACCGATGCTCAGAAAATGCAGCAATAGTCTGCCGGTGCTAACGAGCGAGCCTTCTCGTCTGCCTGGGTGGTCCATTTTGGGCCACATGGGTATGGGCATGTGCCTGCTTGCTCGACATACTTAATGTCGACAGCCCCTGTGCAAAGGAGGACGTTTCCATGGACGAGATGTTTGCCATTAAATGTCAAAACTGCGGCGGCCCTATGTACTCGCACCAGGCTAAGCGCAGCTTTGAGTGCGCCTATTGCGGCACGGTCGTTCCGTGGCAGGCTGATGCGGGGGAGCCCAAGAGCGCCCTGGGCATTCGCCATACGCCGCTGACGGTGGTGAATGGACTGCTCAAGCTCACGCATGTGTCGCAACTCGAGCGCCCGGAGGACCCGGACTGGTATTTCTTCAATTCGCACTGGCGCAATCAGTCGGTCCTGGAACATCTGCTGTGGGAGGATCGCGGCACGGCGCAGGAGTTCCAAGAGGCCACGCATGTGAGCATTCCTTGCCCCTTCTGTGGTGCGTCCTTTGAGGGCGAGTCGACCCAGCGCGTGTTTGAGTGCCCGTCCTGCGGCAACAAGATCGGCATTGCCGACCTGCTCAAGCCGGGGACGTTTAGCAAGCGTCTGACCATGGGCGTGGGTGCGGAGTATGTGCCGGATCAGGGTATTCCCTGCGAAATCTCGCCGCAGCAGGCACGTGCCAACGCGCTGCAGCTGGTGCGCCAGTATCCGGATGCCTTTGCCGGGCACGACGTGGAAGATGCGATCCAAAACGACATGATGCTCTTCTATTTCCCCATGGCGCTGGCGGACCTGCGCATGATGGCGAGCTTCCCGGGCAAGGGCCTGAGCAAGGAAACCCTGGTGTACTACGAGGTGCTCGACTGGGCATACCCCAG
>DBFOIV010000019.1:0-11886 GCA_048489175.1 Collinsella sp.
CGCGTGTCACAGCGGAGCTGATTCAGTTGAGATTGCCTGAACATTCCGCCCCTCTTTACGCCCTCGGGTATACTCAAAAGCTACTGATTCGATTTGATGCCCAGCAACAGCAGAGGGGATAGTATATGTGCGGTTTTGTCGGTTTTGTCGGTGGGACGGATAACCAATCCGAGGTGCTCACCAAGATGATGGACCGCATCGTCCATCGCGGTCCCGACATGGGCGGTCAGTTTATCGACGGCCGCGTTGCCCTCGGCTTCCGCCGCTTGTCGATCCTCGACCTGACCGAGGCTGGCGCCCAACCCATGGCCAACGAGGACGGTAGCGTCGTCATTGTCTTCAACGGCGAGATCTACAACTTCCAAGAACTCCGTTCCGAGCTCGAGGCCAAGGGCTACAAGTTCCACTGCGGCGCCGACACCGAGAGCCTCCTGCACGGCTACGAGGAGTGGGGCGAGGCCGTCCTCGATCGCCTGCGCGGTATGTACGCCTTCGTCATCTGGGACAAAAAGAAGAACAAGCTTTTTGGCGCCCGCGACATCTTTGGCATCAAGCCGCTCTACTACTATCCCATGGCCGATGCGGGCGACGGCGCTCCGGGCGTGCTCTTTGGTTCCGAGATCAAGAGCTTCCTGGACTACCCGCACTTCCACAAGGCGGTCAACAAAAAGGCTCTGCGTCCGTACATGACGCTGCAGTATTCGGCAACCGAGGAGACCTTCTTCGAGGGTGTCTACAAGCTGCCGCCGGCGCACTACTTTACCGTCGATATCCCGACCGGCAAGATGAACATCGAGCGCTACTGGGATTGCGATTACTCTGCCGTCGAGAAGCCGTTCGAAGAGTATGTCGATGAGCTGGACGAAGTCGTGCACGAGAGCGTCGAGGCCCATCGCATCGCCGACGTCAAGGTCGCGTCGTTCCTCTCCGGTGGCGTCGACTCCAGCTACATCGCCGCTTGCCTCATGCCCGACAAGACCTTCTCGGTGGGCTTTGACTACAAGAACTTCAACGAGACCAACTACGCCAAGGAGCTTTCCGATAAGCTCGGCGTCGAAAACGTTCGCAAGATGATTACCGCCGACGAGTTCTTCGGTGCGCTCGAGGACATCCAGTATCACATGGACGAGCCGCAGTCCAACCTGTCTTCCGTGCCGCTGTGGTTCTTGGCCGAGATGGCCCGCAAGGACGTCACCGTCGTGCTTTCGGGCGAAGGCGCCGACGAACTCTTTGGCGGCTACGCCTACTACGAGGACACGGTCCCGGTGCGCAAGTACAAAAAGATGGTGCCGCTGCCCATCCGTCGCGCGCTCGGTAACCTGGCGCTGCATATGCCGTACTTCAAGGGACATAACTTCCTGGTCAAGGGTGCCGAGATCCCCGAGAAGTCGTTCCTGGGACAGGCTCTGGTATGGCCGGAGCGCGAGGTCGACGGCGTGCTCAAGCCCGAGTACAACACCGGCGACGGCGCCTTCGAGCTCGCTGCACCCATCTACGCACGCGTGAAGGGTCAGCCCGAACTGGTCAAGAAGCAGTACCTGGACATGAACATGTGGCTCCCGGGCGACATTCTGCTCAAGGCCGACAAGATGTGCATGGCGCACTCGCTGGAGCTGCGTGTGCCCTTCCTGGACCGCAAAGTCATGGAGTTCGCCGAGCACATTCCCGACCGCTACCGCATCAACGAGAACGGCAACAAACAGGTACTCCGCCACGCTGCCAACAAGTCGCTGCCCGATGAGTGGGCCACCCGTCCCAAGGTGGGCTTCCCGGTGCCGATTGTCTACTGGCTGCGCGAGCAAAAGTGGTACGACTATGTCAAGGAGTACTTCACCGCGCCGTGGGCAAGTGAGTTCTTCAATACCGACGAGCTCATGCACCTGCTCGATCTGCACTTTGCGGGCAAGGGCGATTTCCAGCGCAAGATCTATACGCCGCTCGTGTTCCTAGTGTGGTACAAGCGCTTCTTTATCGACGAGGGCCAGCCTTCTGTTCAGGCTGCCTAGCTTCGGCTTACGAACGCCTGCGCGTAACGGCTCCTCCGGGAGCCGTTTTTGCGCGAGCACGTTTCAGTTACTATGAAAACCGTCCCTGTCAAATGGCTGAGAAAGGTGAAAGATGCACCATTCGGATTCCGCGACCGTGACCACGGTCGATACGCTTGCCAAGCTGCTCGATGTGTGCGGCGAGCTGCGCGCATCAGAGCAGGTTGACGAGCGTGCCGTGACCGGTTGCTCGTTTGATTCGCGCGCGGTCTCGGCAGGTGACGTGTTCTTCTGTAAAGGTGCTGCCTTTAAGCCCGCGTTTTTGAGCATGGCGCTCGATGCGGGCGCCGTCGCATTTGTGTGCGAGGAGTCGCTGGTCGAGTCTCTGGAGCCGCTGGCGCAGGAGAGCGGTGCTGCGATGCTGGTTGTTGATAGTGTTCGCACGGCCATGGCCCTGTTGCCGCCGGAGGTCTACGACCGTCCCGACCACGACGTCAAGATCGTGGGCATCACCGGCACCAAGGGAAAGACCACGGCCGCTTTTATGCTCCAGTCGATTATCAAAGCGGCGGGCGAGTCCTGCGGCATGATCGGCTCGGTGAGTACCGACGATGGCATCGAGTGCTATGAGAGCACCAATACTACGCCCGAGGCCCCCGAGGTCTGGCGCCATATCGCCAACTGCCGCACGTCCGGTCGCCAGTCCATGGTCATGGAGGTCTCGAGCCAGGCGCTCAAGTACCAACGCGTCGAGAATCTGCCGTTTGACGTGGCGTGCTTCCTCAACATCGGCCGCGACCACATCTCGCCGATCGAACACCCCACGTTTGAGGATTATTTTGAGAGCAAACTCAGGATCTTTGACCAGGCAAAGACCGCCGTGGTGAATTTGGGCACCGAAGAGGTCGACCGTGTGCTGGAGGCAGCGTCGACGGCCGAGCGCTTGGTGACCGTTGGCGTCGAGCATCCCGAGGCAAGCCTGTGGGCGAGCGACGTACGCATGGTCGGCTTTAGCATCGAGTTCAACTTGCATGGCCTGTGTGCCGACGAGTCCGAGGCGGGGGAGAAGGTCCTGCTGGGTATCGCGGGAGACTTTAACGTGGAAAACGCGCTGGTCGCTATCGCCGCCGCGCGCGAGATCGGCATCGGTATCGAGGCTATCAAGAAGGGCCTCTCCAAACTGCGTGTGCCGGGCCGTATGGAGGTCGTGGAGTCGAAGGACGGCCGCGTGATTTGTGTCGTCGACTACGCGCACAACCAGCTTTCGTTCCGCTCGCTTTTCTCGTCGGTCAAGCGCGCGTTTCCCGCCAGCCCGGTTATCGCAGTGTTTGGCGCTGCCGGTGGCAAGGCACAGGAGCGCCGCGAGCAGCTTCCGCGCGAGGCCGCACCATATTCCGACCTGATGATCTTTGCCAATGAGGACCCGGCTCACGAGGACCCGATGAAGGTCTGTCGCGAGCTTGCCGAACATGTTCCCGACGATACGCCGAACAAGATCATCCTTGATCGCGAAGTCGCTGTGCATGCGGCGTTCAAGGCGGCGCGCGAGGAGTACATCAACCCCGATGCTCCCACCATTGTCTTGCTGCTGGCAAAGGGTGACGAGGAGCTCATGCACGTGGGCGACGAGTTCGTGCCCATCGAGAGCGACCTTTCGTTGGCCAATCGCCTGATCGATGTTACCCAGTTTGACTAATGAACCATGATGGCGGCGGCGCCCTGAGTGCGCTGTCGCCATAAGCGTGTTCCCTCAATCAAAACATGCCGTCCAAGTCCAAACCCTTCTACGTAAACGGAGTAACCATGTCCCACAACACCCTGCCGACCGTTGCCGAGCTTTCGGGCGAGATGCGCGAGCGCTTGGCCAAGGTCAAGTACGTCTTTACCGACCTGGATGCCACGATGCTCGCGCCCGGCTCGTGCGTGCTGCGCGACAACGACGGCAACCCCTCGACCAAACTCGTCGAGGCCGTCGTGGCGCTCGCTCGCGCTGGTATTCAGGTGGTTCCCACCTCGGGCCGCAACCGTACCATGATCCACGAGGACGCGCGCGTGCTCGGCCTTAACTCCTACATTGGTGAGATGGGCGGCCTGGTTATGTACGACCTCAAAGCCAACGATTGGGAGTATCTGACCGGTGACATGCCTTACGACCCCGCCTGCGGCCTTACTCCGCACCAGGTAATCGAGCAGACCGGCGTGTGCGAGAAGATCCTCGCCCGCTGGCCGCACAAGATCGAGTACCACAACGACATGTCTACCGGCTACAAGTACCGTGAGGTCACCGTCGGCATGCGCGGCGATGTGCCCGACGATGAGGTTCAGGCCATCCTTGACGAGGCCGGCTGCGGTCTGATCTGGGCTTGCAACGGCCATCTGACTCACCTGTCCAAGCCGACGACGCTCGAGCTTAATCGCGTCGAGGACGGCCGCGCCTTCAACATCAATCCGGCGGGTCTCAACAAGGGCGTTGCCATTGCGCGCTTCTGCGAGCACCTGGGGATCGAGCGCGAGGAGACGCTCGCGCTCGGCGATTCCGAGTCCGACTTCTACATGGCCGATCACGTGGGCACGTTCTGCCTGGTCGAGAATGGCCTGACGAGCGCCGGCGCGCCCGAGTTCCTGGCTGCTTGCGAGAACGCTTTCGTTACGCGCGGCAAAATTGTCGACGGTTGGGCGGCGACGGCAGAGCTGCTGGTCGCGGCGCGTTCGTAGCGCGGCGTCGCTGCACTTGGACATGTCTTTTCGAGAGAGACTGGTGAGGTAATGTCCGATATCGAGAATCCGGCAGGCGACACGCGCCCGATTGGCGTGTTCGATTCTGGTTTGGGCGGTCTGACGGTTGCGCGCGCGATTGCGACGGCGCTGCCGCACGAGTCCGTCTACTACTTTGGCGACACCAAGCGCTGTCCCTACGGCACGCGCACCGAGGATGAGGTGCGCTCGTTTGCGTTGCAGGCGGGTCGTTGGCTTTCGAAGCACGACGTCAAGATTATGGTCATCGCCTGCAACACGGCGACCGCTGCGGCCTTGCGTCTGGCCCAGCAGGTGCTCGACGTTCCCGTGATCGGCGTGATTGCGCCGGGTGCCCGTGCGGCAATCAACAGCACGCGTACGCGTCGCGTGGGCGTGCTCGCCACCAACCTCACCATTCGCTCGGGCGCCTACACGCGCGCCATTCAAGATCTAGATGCCGGCGTCGATGTATACGGCTGTCCTGCCTCGAGCTTTGTCGAGGTTGTCGAACACGAGCTCGCCTCGGGTGCACATCTGCAGGAACAGTGGCTTGAGAACGAGGACGTCTTCGATACGCCTGCCGTGCGTGCGCTGGTGGGTGCCACGGTTGAGCCGCTGCGCGACCACGGTATCGATACCGTGGTGCTCGGCTGTACGCATTTTCCGCTGTTGGTGGGACCTATCCGCCATGCGCTGGGGCCTGGGGTGCGCGTCGTGAGTTCCGCCGAGGAGACCACGCGCGAGCTGACCGATATCCTCACGCGCCGCGAGCAGCTGGCGGGCGACGCCGCCGAGCCGCAGCATCGTTTTGCCACGACGGCCGATAACATTGCCGAGTTTGCGGTGGCGGGCAGCTTTATCTTTGGTCAGCCGCTCAAGAGCATTGAGCATATCGATATCGATGAGCTGAAATAGATGTAAGGCAGCCGCCAAAGCCTTCGCCACATCATTTGCCGAAAGGATATTTCTATGGAGTACATGCAGGTCAACCGCGCCAACGGCCGCGCCGCCAACGAGTTGCGCCCCGTTAAGCTCACCCGTGGCGTCATGAAGCACGCGCACGGCTCGTGTTTGGCCGAGTTCGGCGACACGCACGTGCTGTGCGCCGCCACTATCGAGGAGGGCGTGCCGGGCTGGCGAAAGGGAGCTAAGGCCGGCTGGGTGACCGCGGAATACGCCATGCTGCCGGCGTCGACCGGCAAGCGCTGCAAGCGCGAGCACGCCAACCGCAAGGGGCGCTCCATGGAGATCGAGCGCCTCATTGGCCGCAGCCTGCGTACCGTCGTCAACATGAAGGCGCTCGGCGAGTACACCGTCACCGTTGACTGCGATGTGATTCAGGCCGATGGCGGCACGCGTACAGCGAGCATCACCGGCGCCTGGGTGGCGCTGCACGACGCCCTCGCCATGTGGGTCGAGGCGGGCAAGATCGAGCGCATCCCGCTTATCGGCCAGGTGGCTGCCATCTCCATGGGCGTTGTCGACGGCAATACGCTGCTCGACCTCGATTATTCCGAGGACAGCCATGCCGAGGTCGACATGAACCTCGTCGCCACCGACACTGGTGAGATGATCGAGCTCCAGGGCACTGGCGAGCAGGCGCCCTTCGACCGCAAACGCCTCAACGCCCTGCTCGACCTGGGCGACAAGGGTATCGCCGAGCTCATCGAGCTCCAGCGCCAAGCCCTCGCCTAACCTACCAAAAAGGGACAGGTTTATTTTGGTAGGTTTTATCTGGGAAAACGTCGAAGTATAAGACTGCCGTTGATTGAGAGGGGAGAGAGGCCGAGGTCCTCGTCGTCCTCAACACGGCATTGCTATAGAGACAAGGAGGCCAGCTATGGCACTTGAGAAGATTGACATCGACACCCTCGACCCGGCGGCGACCATCGTCGTGGCAACCGGCAACGCCCATAAGCTCACCGAGATCGAGGTCATTTTGGGCAAGGTCATGCCCGAGGTACGCTTTGTGGCGCTCGGTCAGCTGGGCGATTTTGAGGACCCCGAGGAAAACGGCACGACGTTTTTGGAGAACGCCATCATCAAGGCGCAGGCTGCGGTCGAGGAGACGGGGCTCATGGCCATTGCCGACGATTCGGGCTTGGTCGTTGATGCCCTGGACGGCGAGCCGGGCGTGTATAGCGCGCGCTATGCGGGCGTGCATGGCGACGATGCCGCCAACAACGCCAAGCTGCTCGTTAACCTGGAAGGCGTGGCCGACGAGGATCGCACCGCGCGCTTTATGAGCGTCGTTGCACTCATCGACACGGACGGTTTGGTCACCTATGGTGAGGGCGCCTGCGAGGGCACTATCGCACACGAGGGGCGCGGCGATCACGGCTTTGGCTATGACCCGCTGTTCCTGCCGGTCGACACGCCGGGCAAGACCATGGCCGAGCTGACGGCGGACGAGAAGAACGCCATCAGCCATCGATTCCATGCGCTCGAGCACCTATCCGCCAAACTGACGGGCGAGGAGTAGGCCGTGCGCGCGGTGGTGCAGCGCGTGCTCAACGCCGGCGTGACGGTCGACGGCGAGTGCGTGGGTCGCATTGGACGCGGCTACCTGGTGCTGCTGGGTGTGGGCCATGGCGATACGCGTGCCGAGGCCGACAAGCTGTGGGGCAAGCTCCGCGGGCTGCGTATCAACGAGGATGAGAACGGCAAGACCAACCTGGCACTTGCCGATGTCGACGGCGAGGTACTCGTGGTGTCGCAGTTCACGCTGTTTGCCGACTGCCGCCACGGCCGCCGTCCGTCGTTTACGGATGCCGGCGCCCCCGATGTCGCCAACGAGCTCTACGAGTACTTCTTGACGCTTGTGCGCGAGGACGTTGAGCATGTGGCGCACGGTATCTTTGGCGCCGACATGAAGGTCGACCTGGTCAACGACGGCCCATTCACCATCGTCTTGGACACCGATAGTCTGTAAGTAATCAATTTGGGACCGGGTTTTTAGCTACTTGCGTATGGCCACAACAGGGTGCTATAGTATTAGAGTTTTGTCTATCTTAGGGGCATTATCCCCTTTTTGAATTGTACCTTCTGGAGGCCCTGTTCATGGAAGAGATGGAAGTCAATCACGTCGACGACATCCACGAGAAGCTGACCGATATGGTGGGCGATCGCGTCAAGGTTAAGGCCAACATGGGCCGCACCCGCGTTGTCGAGCGCATGGGCACCATCAAGAGCGTGCACCCCGCCGTCTTTATCGTCGAGGTTGACGAGCGTCGTGGCCGCAAGTCGCGTCAGTCCTACCAGTACATCGATGTCCTCACCGGTCAGGTCGAGCTGTTCGACCCTGAGAGCGGCGAGCATATCTTTACCCCGCTCGGCAATCAGCTCGAGGAGCACTAACGGTGACCGATCGGTCCCTGACTCTTTCCGCGCCGGCAAAGATTAACCTCTACCTGGGGGTTCATACCGAGCGCGATGACCGCGGCTACCACAGGGTCGATTCCCTGATGGCAGCCGTCGGTCTTTCCGATACCGTGACGGTCACGCCGGCGCAGGCGCTGGCCGTTCAGACGGTTCCGGCATCAGATTTTCCCATGCAAAAGAATACGGCGTATCGGGCTGCG
The DNA here is from genome assembly GCA_048489175.1 of Collinsella sp. Classification (GTDB taxonomy): domain Bacteria; phylum Actinomycetota; class Coriobacteriia; order Coriobacteriales; family Coriobacteriaceae; genus Collinsella. Next base: position 8,303 of record DBFOIV010000019.1, read on the forward strand.
GTTGCTATGGCCGAGCATTATGGTCGCGAGGCAAACATCTGCGTGACGATTGAGAAGCGCATTCCATTGTGCGCCGGCTTGGGCGGCCCCTCGACGGATGCGGCCGCGGTCATTGTCGCCTTGACGGAGCTCTGGGGCATTGATCGCACCGACCCAGCGCTCGACGACATTGCGCGCGGCATTGGTGCTGACGTCCCGTTCTTTTTGCACGCGAGTCCTGCGTTCTACGTAGGTGGGGGAGACGTGCTGGCAACTGAGTACCCCGCGCTGCCCGCGACGCCCGTCGTGCTGGTCAAGCCGCGCGAGGCAAGCGTTTCGACAATTGAAGCCTATCGACGTTTTGACGAGGCCCCGGTGCCTGCGGACAAGCCCGGCGCGATAGCTTCTGCCTTGCGTTCTGGTGATGCCGAGACGGCATATGCACTCATCCATAACAACCTAGGTGTCATTTCCGCACAGATGGAGCCGCAGATTCAAACGGTCCTCGATTGGCTGCGTAAACAGGACGGCACCATTGCTGTAGATGTGTGCGGATCGGGCGCCTGTTCGTTTGCCATTTGCGACACCGCTGTCACGGCCGAAAGGCTTGCTGACGCTGCCCAGCAAAATGACTGGTGGGCCTGCGCGATTGAGCTTATTCCCAACACGGTTCAAATCGACGCGCCAAAGAAATAAAAATTTCTCTAGCACGTGGCGAAAATCTTTGTTACTATAGTCGAGCTAACGGGTTGTGGCTCAGTTTGGTAGAGCACTGCGTTCGGGACGCAGGGGTCGCTGGTTCAAATCCAGTCAACCCGACCAGAGCATGAGGAGGGACCGCTTCTTGCGGTCCCTTTTTTTAGCTATTGTTGTGATACCGCGATACCCGCGGTATACTCATTCGAGCTTGTCTCGCTGTATTGTGGAGGTCTACATGTTTGGACTGAGGGCTCCTGAGCTCATCATTATTCTCGTCGTTGTCCTGATTATCTTCGGGCCCAAGAACCTGCCGAAGCTCGGCAAGTCCCTCGGCTCTACCGTCAAGAATATCCGCGAGGGTATGGAGGGCGACGATAAGGCCGAGACCAAGCAGGCCGAGGAGGTCGTGGTCGAGCAGTCCGAGGAGGACAAGGAGATCGCTGAGCTCGAGGCCAAGCTCGCTGCTGCCAAGAAGAAGCAGGCAGAGGACAGCGACGCGGACGCAGAGTAGTCCCATCCCTTTGGGGTGAGCACCTGACCGGCTTGCCCGCAGGCTAGCCGGTCTTTTTCGTTTTGTTGACAGTTGATTGTTTGATCAGAGTTGGGGAGATATCCGTATGGACGCAAGCCAGATCGTACTGACCGCTGAGGGCCGCCAGAAGCTCGTCGAGGAGCTCGCTTGGCGTGAGGGCGATTACGCCAAGGAGATCGTCGAGGACATCAAGGAAGCCCGCGCGTTCGGCGACCTTTCGGAGAACTCCGAGTACGACGCCGCTAAGGACAAGCAGGCCCAGAACGCCGCTCGTATTGCCGAGATCCAGGCCATCCTCGCCAACGCTCAGGTTGCTGCCACCACGGGCGACCTGACCGTCTCCATCGGTTCCACCGTTTCGCTGATTGATCCCAACGGCGAGGTCATGGAAGTCACGCTCGTCGGTACCACCGAGACCAACTCGCTCGAGCACAAGATTTCCAACGAGTCTCCGGTCGGTCACGCCATCATCGGTCACGGCGAGGGCGACTCCGTCGAGGTCGTTACGCCTTCCGGCAAGACTCGCGTCTACACCATCGCCAAGATCGCACGCTAGACCACGGTCCCGCGTAAAGGTATGTTTTCGCTCCCTGGGACCGAATCCTGGGGAGCGTTTTAGTTTGAGGAGCTAACTTATGGCAGAGAACCAGAACGCCGCCGATCAGGCATCGACGCTCAACGACGAGCGCGCCACCCGCCTGGCCAAGCGCGCCGCCCTGTTCGAGGCGGGCCAGAACCCCTATCCCGAGCACTCTGAGCTTGAGGACTACGTCGCCGATATCGAGGCTAAGTACGCCGAGCTTGCCGATGGCGAGGACACCGAGGACGTCGTGAAGATCGCCGGCCGCGTGGTCGCCAAGCGCGGTCAGGGCAAGATCATGTTCATCGTCGTGCGCGATGCGACTGCCGAGATTCAGCTGTTCTGCCGCATCAACGACATGGACGAGGCCGCCTGGAATACGCTTAAGGCCCTCGACCTGGGCGACATCCTGGGCGTGACCGGCGTGGTCGTGCGCACCCAGCGCGGCCAGCTTTCCGTTGCCCCTAAGAGCGCGACCCTGCTTTCCAAGGCCGTTCGTCCGCTGCCCGAGAAGTTCCACGGTCTTTCCGACAAGGAGACCCGCTATCGCCAGCGCTATGTCGATCTGATCGCCAACGACGACGTTCGCGAGACCTTCCGTAAGCGTTCGCAGATTCTCTCTACCTTCCGTCGCTTTATGGAGTCCGACGGTTACATGGAGGTCGAGACCCCCATCCTGCAGACCATCCAGGGCGGCGCTACCGCCAAGCCGTTCATTACCCACTTCAACGCGCTCGATCAGGAGTGCTACCTGCGTATTGCCACCGAGCTCCATCTCAAGCGCTGCATCGTCGGTGGTTTTGAGCGCGTGTTCGAGATCGGCCGCATCTTCCGTAACGAGGGCATGGACCTTACCCACAACCCCGAGTTCACCACGATGGAGGCCTACCGTGCCTTCTCAGACCTCGAGGGCATGAAGGCGCTCGCCCAGGGTGTCATTAAGGCGGCTAACAAGGCCATCGGCAACCCCGAGGTCATCGAGTACCAGGGCCAGACCATCGACCTTTCTGGTGAGTGGGCCAGCCGTCCCATGACCGACATCGTCTCCGACGTGCTCGGCAAGCAGGTCACCATCGACACGCCGGTCGAGGAGCTTGCTGCCGCCGCGCGCGAGAAGGGCCTGGAGATCAAGCCCGAGTGGACTGCCGGCAAGATCATCGCCGAGATTTACGATGAGCTGGGCGAGGACACCATCGTCAACCCGACCTTCGTGTGCGATTACCCCATCGAGGTCAGCCCGCTCGCTAAGCGTTTTGAGGACGACCCGCGTTTGACTCACCGCTTTGAGCTGGTCATCGCCGGCCACGAGTACGGCAACGCATTCTCCGAGCTCAACGACCCGGTCGACCAGGCTGAGCGCTTTGCTGCCCAGATGGCCGAGAAGGCCGGCGGCGACGATGAGGCTATGGAGTATGACGAGGACTACGTGCGCGCCCTCGAGTACGGTATGCCTCCCGCGGGCGGCATTGGCATTGGTATCGACCGCGTGGTCATGCTGCTTACTAACCAGGCTTCTATCCGCGACGTCCTGCTGTTCCCGCACATGAAGCCCGAGAAGGGTTTCCAGTCCGGTGCCGCTGCCGCCAAGGCTGCAGAGGCCGGCAACGCCGCGAGCCCATTCGTTAAGTCGCTTAAGCCCACGCTCGATTACTCCAAGATCGCCGTTGAGCCGCTGTTTGAGGAGTTCGTCGACTTTGATACCTTCTCCAAGAGCGATTTCCGCGCTGTGAAGGTCAAGGCATGCGAGGCCGTCAAGAAGTCCAAGAAGCTGCTGAACTTTACGCTCGACGACGG
>DBFOIV010000020.1:0-13790 GCA_048489175.1 Collinsella sp.
GTGCGACCATGACGGCCAATGAGAACAGCAAGGTCGGGAGCCGTTACATCCAAAATCAGCTCACCCTCGTCGCCCTCATACTCATCGATAGGAGAGTTGGCGGCATCGAAGTGCGAAAGGATGGAACGCAGGATGGAAATCGCAACATCGGCAATGGTGTCGAGCTCCTCATCGGTCAGCTCTTCACCAGCCTTGTAGCACTGTGCAATCTCGGGATAATCGCCCGCGACCTGCGGGGCAACCTCCTCAAGCATATCCTCGATGATCTCTTCAGACATAACGTACTCCAAAAGTTAGGTACCTAAATAAGATTGATATCCCGTTACTTCTTCTTGTGCGGGCGCGGCTTCTTCTCTCGACGAATGACCTCAACCTGCAGCGGAGCGTTCTTAAGACGCTCCTCCTCATCGGCCTTCGCCTTGTCGATGACCTTCTGCGTCACAAAAATCTGCTGGATAACCTGCCAAGCAGACGAGACGTCGTAGTACAGCAGAACACCAACGGGAAGGCTCCAGCCCATCCAAAGCATCATGACCGTCATGACAACGGCCATCATACGCATGCTCTGAGCCTGCTGGCCGGTCTGGTTGCGCGACATATAGAGCTGCGGAATCAGGGTCAGGACGGCGAACAGGATCAGGCAAACCAGCGCAGGCAGTGCAACCATAAAGCCATCGGCAAAGGAAGCGCTCGGCGTGGTGGTCAGGTCGGGCAGGATGTTGAAGAACGAGAACGTGCCGTCGTTAAAGTACTGCGGCAGGTTGCGCAGCAATGTAAACAGGGCGAACAGGATAGGCATCTGAATCAGCAGCGGCAGACAGCCAGCCATGGGGTTGAACTTGTTCTCGCTGTAGAACTTCTGCATCTCCTCGGCCTGACGCTGGGGATCGTCGGCATAGCGCTCCTGGATCTCGAGCATCTTGGGCTGCAGCACCTGCATGCGAGCCGTCGACTTGGTCGACTTGAGCATGAGCGGCGTCAGCAGCAGACGGATGATGACCACCAGGATGATGATGGACAGGCCCCAGTCGACCGCAAAGGTCTGGATGAGCTTGAGCAGCTCGAAAAGGATGTTAACGATCCAATCCCACATGTAAGTTTTCCTCCGATAGCGAGTGCCCGCTAGGGCACAGGGTCATAACCGCCGACGTGCAGGGGATTGCAGCGAGCGATGCGCCTCACGGCAAGCCAGCAGCCTCTCAAAACACCGTGCTTCTCAATCGCCTGGATGGCGTATTGCGAGCACGTTGGGTAATAAATGCAGGCGTCAGGCAATAAGGGCGAAATAACCTGTTGATATATGCGAATAGGAGCGATGGCAACACGTCGCAAAACGTGATTGCTCATCGCTCCTCCCCGGCAACGCCGGCGCGCTTCATAAGCGAACGCAACGCCTTGTCCATCTCCTGCGGCGAGGAAACCCTCGTCTTGGGAGTTGCAAACAAGATGATGTCATAACCCGCAACGGGAAATCCACAGCTGCGGGCGGCCTCGCGCATCACACGCTTAGAACGGTTGCGCACGACAGCACAACCGAGCCGTTTAGCACCAACGAAGGCGACCCTTCCGGAGTCGCCTTCGCCAACCGATTCACATATGGTCATTCGAATCAGAGGGTGATTGAAACGACGCCCCTGACTGAACACATGCTCGAAATCTTGCCGAGACTTAATAGTCTTCATGCGAGATGTGTGTATCGCTGCTAGACAGTGAGACGCTTGCGGCCCTTGGCGCGACGACGGGCGAGCACGGCACGACCACCCTTAGTGGCCATACGGGCACGGAAGCCATGGGTCTTGGCACGCTTACGCTTATTAGGCTGATACGTACGCTTCATCTTAAGTTCCTCCTGCTGCATTTCGAGTGTCCGCGGGGACGCGGACGCAGATATAGACACGTGAGCTTGAAGATTGTAGGGAAATCAATGTTCAAATGTCAAGAAATCAAAGGTAAAAGGTTGCGCAGTTCACACGGTTCCCCCATAAGCCAAGCTCGATTTAGCGGTGCATGGCAACTTTTCACGATATTTCATCGAGTTTTCAACAGGTCATGTTGGCAATGTTGAGAACTTTTCGTCCGTTTTCCAAAGTTTTCAACAGGTTTTGAAAGTTTGTCGAAAGATGAGAAACATTGCACGGTGAGCTACTATTTGTTCGAAACCTTTTGGAAGATTGCGAGCGGCATGTCTGACGACTTTTACACCATGGTCGATTCCGGAGACCCGGCACCCGACAACGAGCACATCACCGGCGTGCGCGAAGAGCGTGACGAAGGTGAACAGACGACAACGCAGGCGCCAAAAGCCATGTACGCCGCGCGCATCGCCGTCTATGACGACATGCTGTCGACACCGCGTGTGATCGTCATTGATCCGCAAGATGTCCGCACGTATTTGGAAGAGACGACCAACACCGTCTACCAGTGCATGAAAGAACAAGGTGGCCATATCTCGCTCATGGTCATCCGCGAGATTGTCGAAAACTTTATCCACGCACACTTTGCAGAGCCCATCATCTCGATTCTGGACGGCGGAGACACCATCCGCTTTGCTGACCAAGGACCCGGCATCGACGACAAGGAACGCGCTTTCGACTTTGGCGTTACCAGCGCAAACAGCAAGATGAAGCGCTATATCCGTGGAACCGGAGCAGGGTTTCCCATGGTGCAGGAGTATTTGGAAAACGCCGGCGGTGCCGTATCCATCGAGGACAACATGGGCAACGGCACCGTGGTTACGGTAAGCCTGAACCCTAAACGCGTGCAGGAAATCGAGCGTGCCGGCGGACGCGGTGCTGCCGTGCGGCCCGAGACGGAGCAGCCCACATATCCCCTGCCGGGAGCTTTTGCGCAGCAGCCCATGGCAACGCAGCAGATGCAGCCCCCCGTGGGGCAGATGCAGCAGCCCGGAATGCTTCCCACACAAGAGCCCCAGGCGGCATCTATGTCGATGACGCCAAACATGCCAGAGGCCATGCCGCTGGCAGATCAGGATGCAGCAGCAATGCAGCAGGCGACGGGGGCGCCGGGTGGCCAGCAAATGGGCTATCAGCCGTACCAACAGGGATATCCATATCAGCAGATGCCGCCACTGGGGTATGGCCAGCAGTTCCCGCAGCAGTACCAGCAGGGATATCAGCAGCCGTACCAGCAGATGCCGCAGCAGCAGTACAACCCCTGGACCCAGCAGACGCCTCCGCAGCCTTACCAACAGTTGCCTCAAAGTTTTCAACAGCAAATGCCGCCGACGCAGAGTTCTCAACAACCAGCAGCTCAAATGATGTATCCTAATGCAGTAAATCAGTATGCACAGCCACAACCGGACGTGTTCGTAAGCGATCGCGGCAACGCCGCGCTGGGCTATCTGGCGCAAAATCAAGCGTGCGGCGCAACCGATCTTGCGAGGGCGTTTGGAAACTCGGCCCCCACTTGGTCACGCACGCTCAATGACTTGGCGCAGGCCGGCTTGGTCATCAAGCATGGCCAGAAATACCATCTGACCGAACTCGGCGCCGCTCGCGTGCGAGCTCAGAGCTAAAGAACGGGAGAGACAGTGGACGAGGAAGCAAGCATCATCCTGGGGGATGCCATCGCCTTTTGCCAGCGCGACGGCCAAGATGCACGCCTCATCAACATGCTGGGGCAATCGCGCGCCATAAGCCTGACCGAAGATACGCTCACGATCGAGGCCCCCTCGCGCTTTGCCATCGCGCAGCTCAAAAAGCATCAGCCGACTATTGAGGCCTATCTGGAAGAAATCGCCTTTGCACCGATTGCTCTCGACATCGTGGCACCGCAAGGCGCCGCGACGGAATCCGCTGCCGCCACGGCGCCCGCCACGGCTCCCGCTGCTTCCCCGGCGGTGCCGGCCTCCGCAGGCGATGTGCCGACAATCGAGCACCAGCACAGCGATGTTTCCCGTGAAACAATGGCACCGTTGACGAGCGCGGCGGCGACGTCAACGAACGCACCCGTCACGCACATGCCCATCGCTCACGACGCAGCGGCGGGCGCGGATTCGGGCATTGCAATCAAGAACACGCTCTCGGCCGACGATTTTCGTCGCATGATGAACCAGATGAAGGGCGGAGCGCCGACTAAATCCACGCAAGCTGCGGCCCCCGCTTCACCCATGCCAGCACCGACCGTGCCGGCCGAGCAGAATACGGATGGAGCCCCGCTCGCCGCGAACTCAAAATTTACCTTTGAGAACTTTGTCTACGGCCCCGAGAACAGCCATGCCTATCGCTCGGCACTCAAGTTTGCCGCCCTCGCGGACGAGCGCGGCACATGCACATCCCTGTTCATCTATGGCAAATCGGGGCTGGGCAAGACCCATCTGCTGCTCGCCATCAAAAACGAGCTCGCCGAGAAGTCGCCCGAGATCAAGGTCAAGTATGCCAACTCCCAGGCATATCTGGACGACCTGATGACCGAGTTCGACCGTCAAAAGAAGAGCAACGCCCCCATCATGCAGGCGTACCACGGCGTGGACGTGCTCATCATCGATGACATCCAAAACATCATCGGCAAGCGCGCGAGTGTGGACTACTTTTTCCAGCTCATGGACGAGTTCATCCGCAACAACAAGAAGGTCGTCATCGCGGCAGACCGCGCCCCCAAGGACCTGAGCATGGACGAGCGTCTGACCAGCCGCTTCAACGCCGGAATGCTCTGCCTGGTCGCAGAGCCCAGCTACGAGATGAAATACAAGATCTTGCAGCGCTATTACGAGAACACCATCGTCGCCGCTCCCGAGGCGGGCGACGACTCACTGCTGGCGGCCTATGGGGGCGACGGCGGACACCTGACCGACGAGCACTTTAAACACATGGCCGAGGTCTCGGGCACCAACATCCGCGAACTCGAGAGCTTTTGCGAGCGCTGCGCCGGCGAGGCGGGCGACCGTGAGCGCGAGGGCGGGGAGCTCACCTTTGACGATATCGACGCCATCGCCAGCCAGTACTTCGACACATCGGCCAAAAAGATCAACGTCCAGACGGTTCAGTCCGTCATCGAAGAGCAGTACGGCGTGACGCACGAGGAGCTCATCGGCCCGCGTCGCAACGCCAATATCGCCAAAGCACGCCATATCGCTATCTACCTGGCCATCGAGATGTGCGAAATGACGACCACGGCGGTGGGCGCCGAATTTGGCAACCGCAACCACTCGACCGTCAGCACGAGCTACAAAAAGGTCCAGAAGATGATCCAGGAAGACCGCACCGTCACCGAAGACCTCAAGTCGCTGCGCGATAAAATTACACTGCGCTCGTAGGGAAATAGAGACACCTGTTGAAAACTTGTCGAAACCACGGGCATAAGGTGTCTAAAACCCAACCCGCGGTGATGAAAAGTTTTGCGCAGGTTTTGAACGTGGAAAACCACCCCTGTTGCACACAGGCTGCTGTCGATTCTCTTTCTGGGTCTGACCTGCGTCTTTGGGAGTAATCAACAGTTTCGTCAGTGCTATTACTATTATTAAGATATTTATATCTATAGAAAGGTATTAAAAGATGAAGTTCACCGTCAGCCAGAGCTCGCTTACACAAGCCATCGGCGTCGTTATGAAGGGTGTCGCTTCGGCATCCACCCTTCCCATCCTGTCGGGCGTGCTCGTCAAGGCCCAAGACGGCATCTTGGAATTCCAGACCTCTAACTACACCATCTCGATCCGTCATCGCATCGCGGCGCATGTCGAAGAAGAGGGCGAGATGGTTATCCCCTGTAAGATGCTCTCCAATATCACCAAGACCCTCCCCGATGCCCCGGTCACCTTTGAGCTGTCCGAGCGCCAGGTGCTGATTGGTTGCGAGAAGAGCTCTTTCCGCCTGAACACGCTTGATGCTAATGACTTCCCCGAGTTTCCGGCCTATGCCATCGAGAGCGCCGTGGAACTGCCGACCGATATCTTGTCCGAGATGGTCGGCCGCGTGTGGCGCGTCACCTCGACCGACAAGGCCCGCCCCATCCTGGGTGGCGTGCACATGAAGGTCGAGAACAACACCGTGCGCCTGGTGGCGACCGATTCCTTCCGTTTGGCCGTGTGCGATACGCAGGTCGAGACCTCGACCCTCGAAGGCTCCTTTGAGCTCAACGTTCCGGCTGACGCCTTTAACGACGCACTGAACATCATGGACAGCCAGGCGACCATCATGATCGGGGCTACCGACACCCAAGTCGTCTTCGAGGCCGGCAACACCACCTACGTGTCGCGCCGCATCGAGGGCGTGTACCCCAACTACAAGCAGCTCATCCCCGATTCGTGCGTGACGAGCGTCAAGATCGACGTCGCCGCCTTTAACGCCGCCCTCAAGCGCGTGGCCGTTATCGCGAGCGCCAACCCCGCCGTCAAGTTCGAGATCGATGTCGAGAACGGGCAGATGGGCCTGTCCTCCATCTCCAATGACCAGGACCTTGCGCAGGAGACGATCGATGTCGAGGCCGAGGGCGAGTCGGGTACCATCGCCTTCAACTACCACTACATCTTCGGCTGCCTCAATGCCCTGTCCAAGGAGAAGGAGATCACGCTGGAGCTCAAGAGCTACTCGCAGGCGGGCATCTTCAAGTCCTACGACAAGATCAACTACCTGTACCTGGTCATGCCGGTTCGCATCTAGCGATGCGCCATGACCATGTTCGCCCGCGATCTTTCCGTCGCGCACTACCGCAGTTTCGAGAGCTATCGTCTTGCCCTGGACGAGGGCGTGACGATACTTGCGGGACCCAACGCGGCGGGAAAGACCAATCTCATAGAGGCGCTGCAGCTGCTGACGAGCGGCGCCTCGTTTAGGCATCCGACCGCAGCCGAGCTCGTCCATGATGGCGTGGGCTCGTGCAAGATCGAGCTGAGGCTCGAGGGCGACGGCCGCGTACTTGATATGGGATTGAGCGCGGAGGACGGTAAACGCTCGTTTAGCCGCAACGGCAAGAGATGCTCTGCCGCCGGTGTGCGCGGGGTTCTGCCGAGCGTGCTGTTTTGCCCCGACCATCTGGACATGGTTAAGCGAGGCGCCAGTGTGCGCCGCGCCGCCCTCGACGACTTTGGCATGCAACTGAGCGCACGCTATGCCGATCTTGCGAGCACCTATGGTCGCTGCGTGACCCAGCGTAACGCCTTGCTCAAGGAGGCCTGGTGCTGCCGCGAGATGCTCGGCGCGTGGAACGATTCGATTGCCCGCGCGGGCGCGGCTCTGCTCGTGCACCGGTTGGCCCTGCTCGACCGGCTGGCGGGCCATGTGCGTACTGCCTACGGGCAAGTGGCGTCCGGTGAAGCCGCCAACGTGTCCTATGCGTCCACGCTGGGGGATTTGCCCCAGGTCGATGATCGCGAAGAGCTGAAGGGCTGGGCGTACGAGCGCATGCTGGCTGCCCTTGATGAGCACGCCGACGAGGAAATTCGCCGCGGCGTGACGTTGGTGGGACCGCATCGCGATGAGATTGAGTTTACCGTGGCGGGTCGCTCCGCCCGTTCATTTGCCAGCCAAGGTCAGCAGCGAACGTTGGTTCTGGCCTGGAAGGTGGCGGAGGTGGCCGTAGCTCGCGATGTCCTGGGCACTGCCCCACTGCTGCTTCTGGACGACGTGATGAGCGAACTCGACGGCGAACGCCGCGGTGCTTTCCTGCGGCTGATCGGCGATGATATCCAGACGGTCATAACCACGACCAACCTGGGGTACTTTACCGATGACCTGCTTGATCGAGCCAAGGTGGTGAGCATGGGTGAGACGTGCTAATTACGAGCGCGAGAGCGAAACGGTCGCCTTCAGTGGCTTTTTGAACGCAGAGCGCCAGCGCATCCTGGCGGCTGCGACCCCTGAGCGCCGTGCGCAGATGGAGGCCGCCGAGGAGTCGCGCGCGGTCTATCGCGCGTGGAACGCGGTGTGCTCGGGCACGCGCGAGGGGCGGCATGTGACGGGCCTGCGCTACCTGCCCGAGTCCAATGAGCTGCTGGTATATCTCGACTCGCCCTCGTGGACGCAGGAAATGACGTTGTTGCGCGAGATCATCCGCGCGCGCATGGAGCGCACCGGTGCGCATGTGGATGGCCTGGTGTTCAAAACCACCGCGCCCGGTCACACGCCGCCCGCCGCCAAGGAGCGCCTTCGCCCAGCGGCGACCGAGCGCCCGCCGGCCCCACACGCCGACCTCAGCGATGCCGAGCGCACCGAGATTGAGCGCCAAGTGGCGCCCATCGAAGACCAAAAACTGCGCGAGGCCCTCGAGAACGCCATGAGAGCCAGTGCCGAGTGGGCCAAGGGCGTGCAAAGCAAAAAAGAGCCTTAAATCGCATCTGGTGGCCTTGTAGAGCCAAATACCCTCGTTCCCGAGGGTATTTTTTTACGATAAACTAGTAAGGCTGTACACATTTTCTTGACTGAAGGAGGACGTGTGGCAAACGAAAACGATTACGATGGCGGCGAGATTAAGATTCTCGAAGGTCTCGAGGCCGTTCGTAAGCGCCCGGGCATGTATATCGGCTCGACGAGCGCCAGCGGTCTGCATCACCTGGTGTGGGAGATCGTTGACAACTCCGTCGACGAGGCCATGGCCGGTTTCTGCACCGAGATCCAGGTGACGGTCCACGCCGACAACTCCATCACGGTCGTCGACAACGGGCGCGGCATCCCCGTCGACGAGCACCCTGTTAAAAAGATCCCGACGCTCGAGGTCGTCATGACGATCTTGCACGCCGGCGGTAAGTTCGATAACTCGGCCTATAAGGTCTCGGGCGGCCTGCACGGCGTTGGCATCTCCGTCGTCAACGCACTGTCCAAGCGCGTGGTCGTTCAGGTTCGTCGCGATGGCAACACCTACGAGATGGAGTTCTCGCGCGGCAAGACCGTCAAGAAGATGGAGGTCGTGGGCACCTCGGATTCGACGGGCACCACCGTCACCTTCTGGCCCGACGATGAGATCTTCGAGACCTGCATCTACGATTTCGATACGCTGCATAACCGTCTGCAGGAGACGGCGTTCCTCAATAAGAATCTCAAAATCGTGCTGACCGACGAGCGCGAAGCGACTCCCCACGTGGAGGAGTTTTGCTACGAGGGCGGCATCATCGACTTCGTCAAGTTCCTCAACGAGGGCAAGGACGTTCCCGAGGCCTTTAAGGAGCCCATCTACATCGAGGGCAAATCGGACCCGGACGCGCCTGTGGCCAAGATGGGCGAGGTCGAGGTTTCCCTGCAGTGGAATAGCGGCTACGGCGAGAACGTCATGTCGTTTGCCAACGACATCTACACCCCCGAAGGCGGCATGCACCTTGAGGGCTTCCGTACCGCGCTCACCCGCGTGATCAACGATTACGCGCGCAAGCAGAACCTGCTCAAGGAAAAAGACGCCAACCTGACCGGCGACGATGTGCGCGAGGGCCTTTCGGCCGTTATCTCGGTCAAGCTGCCCGATCCGCAGTTTGAGGGCCAGACCAAGGCAAAGCTCGGCAGCTCCTATATGCGAGCGCTCACGCTCAAGATTGTGACCGACGGTCTTGTCGATTACCTCGAGGAGCATCCCAAGCCCGCTCGCGAGATCGTCAAGAAGGCGCAGCAGGCCTGCAAGGCGCGCAATGCCGCCCGCAAGGCGCGCGAGGCGACCCGCCGCAAGAGCCTGCTCGAGACGGCGTCCCTGCCCGGTAAGCTCGCTGACTGCTCGGTGCGCGATGCCGAGCTGACCGAGCTCTTCATCGTAGAGGGCGACTCGGCAGGCGGTTCGGCCAAGGACGGCCGTCGCCGAGACATCCAGGCGATTCTGCCCCTGCGCGGCAAGATTTTGAACGTCGAACGCGTTGGTGACCATCGCGCGTTCTCGAGTGACACCATTCAGTCGCTGATTACCGCGATCGGCTGCGGCGTCACGACGAGTGCCGGCGACGGCGGCGACTTCGATATCACCAAGGCGCGCTACCACAAGATCATCATCATGACCGATGCAGACGTCGACGGTGCGCATATCCGCATTCTGCTGCTGACGTTCTTCTACAAGTACATGCGTCCGCTGATCGATGCCGGCTACGTCTATGTTGCCTGCCCGCCCATCTTTGGCATTAAGGTGCGCAACAAGATCCACTACGTGTATCCCAACGGCCGCCAGCCCGAAGACGAGATCCTGCGCGACACCATCCAGAGACTGGGCCTGAACCCCGACGATAACGACGAGGACGGCAAGGCCAAGGACGGCAAGATCACCAAAAAGCGCAAGGGCTATACCGTCCAGCGCTACAAGGGCCTGGGCGAGATGGACCCCAAGCAGCTTGCCTCGACGACGATGGACCCCAAGACCCGCATCCTGCAGCGTGTGTCGATCGAGGACGCCGTGGTGGCGGACCGCGCCGTGCGCGAGCTGATGGGTTCCGAGGTCGGCTATCGCCGCGAGTACATTGAAAAACATGCGCATGACGCGCGTTTCCTTGATGCTTAAGAGGAGGTAACGTGGCAGACGATATCAACAATAACGAGGGTATGGGCGAGGCCGGCGACGCCGGCATGCCCGATGATTTGAAGCGCCTGCTTGCCCGTGCTGAGCAGGGCGAGGACGGCGACCCGGACGCCTATAACCCCGATGCCGATGATGATGAGGAAGAAGACGACGCCGCGCTCGAGGAGAGCTTTGGCGAAGTCGACCGTGGCGTCTCGGCCGGCGAGGATATCAACGGCGGCCAGATCCAGATTTCGGAGTTCGGTCGCGAGATGAAGCAGTCGTTCATTGAGTATTCGATGTCGGTTATCACAGCGCGCGCCCTGCCGGACGTGCGTGACGGCTTAAAGCCGGTGCACCGCCGCATCCTGTACGCGATGAACGAGAGCGGCATCTACCCCAACCGCCCGCACAAGAAGTCAGCTTGGACGGTCGGCGAAGTTATCGGTAAGTACCACCCGCATGGCGACTCCGCGGTCTATGAGGCCATGGTCCGCCTGGCGCAGTGGTTCTCCATGCGCACGCCGCTCATCGACGGTCACGGCAACTTCGGTAACATCGACGGCGACGGCGCGGCGGCCATGCGTTACACCGAGAGCCGCCTGGCAAAGCCCGCCATGGAACTGTTGCGTGACTTGCAGAAGGATACCGTCGACTGGCAACCCAACTACGACGAATCGCTCGCCGAGCCCGTGGCGCTGCCTGCGCGCTTCCCCAACCTGCTGGTCAACGGCAGCCAGGGCATCGCCGTCGGCATGGCCACCAACATCGCTCCGCATAACCTCACCGAGGCGATCGAGGCCACCTGCTACCTGATCGACAACCCCGACGCCACCGTCGACGAGCTCATGCAGATCATGCCCGGTCCGGACTTCCCCACCGGCGCCATCATCATGGGCAGCGCCGGCATTAAACAGAGCTACGAGACCGGCCGCGGCTCCATTACCGTGCGTGCCAAGGCACATGTGGAGTCCACCAAGACCGGCCGCAGCCGCCTGGTCTTTACCGAGATTCCCTACATGGTCAACAAGGGCACCCTGCAGGAGAAGATCGCCCAGCTCGTCAACGATAAGCGCATCGAGGGCATCTCGGATATGCGCGATGAGTCCAACCAGAAGGGCATCCGTCTGGTCATCGAGCTCAAGAAGGGCGTCATTCCTCAGGTCGTGCTCAACAACCTGTATAAGTACACCTCGCTGCAGACGACCTTTGGCGCCAACAACCTGGCGCTCGTCAACGGCGTTCCCAAATGCCTGAGCCTGCGCGAGATGTTGCAGCACTACATCGACCACCAGGTCGACGTCGTCACTCGCCGCACCCGTTTTGACCTTAAGAAGGCCCAGGCCCGCGCGCATATCCTCGAGGGCTACCTGATGGCCCTCGACCATATCGACGAGGTCATCAGCATTATCCGCTCCTCGCAGACCGACTCCGAGGCCAGCAGCCGCTTGATCGAGCGCTTTAGCTTTACGCCCGAGCAGACCACGGCCATCCTCGAGATGAAGCTGCGCCGCCTGACCGGCCTGGAGCGCGACAAAATTCAGGAAGAGCTGGACGGTCTGCGCCGCGCCATCGCCTACTACGAGGACCTGCTGGCGCACGAGGAGAAGATCCTGGGCGTCATCAAGGAAGAGATGCGCGAGATCTCCAAGAAGTTTGGCGACAAGCGCCGCACCGAGATCAGCCAGGTCGAGAAGGACCTGGATGTCGAGGACCTCATCGCCGACGAGGATATGGTCGTGACCATCACCCACACCGGCTATGTCAAGCGCATTCCGGTGGCTGCCTACCGTGCCCAGAAGCGCGGTGGCAAGGGCGTGTCGGGCGTCAACCTCAAAGAGGACGACGTCATCGACGAGATGTTCATCGCGTCCACGCACGAGTACGTGCTGTTCTTCTCGAGCAAGGGCAAGGTCTATCGCCTGAAGGTGCACGAGCTGCCGGTGGGTACGCGCCAGGCGCGCGGTACCGCGATCGTCAACCTGCTGCCTTTCGAGGAGGGCGAGAAGATCGCGAGCGTCATCAGCTGCCGCGAGTTCCCGGCCGACGAGTACCTGATGTTTGCCACCAAGAGCGGCATGGTCAAGAAGACCGTGATGAGCGCATATGACCGCAGCCGTCGCGACGGCCTGATCGCTATCAACCTGCGTGACGACGACGCGCTGCTGAACGTGCGCCGCGTACGCGAGGGCGACAAGATTATCCTGGCCACCACCGCGGGCAAGGCAATCATGTTCTCCGAGGAGCAGGTGCGCGCTACCGGCCGCGATACCAGCGGCGTTCGCGGTATCGGCATGAAGGACGGCGTGAGCGTTCTGGGCATGGAAGTCACTAACGGCAACGGCGATCTGTTTGTCATCACCGAGCGCGGCTACGGCAAGCGCACACCGGTCGCGGACTACCCGGAGCAGAATCGCGGCGGCCAGGGCGTCTACACCATCCAAATGACCGAGCGTAAGGGTAACCTCGCGGCCATGAAGACGGTGGGCCCGCAGCACGAGCTATTCATCGTGACGGAGGGCGCGACGGTCATTCGCGTCAAGACCGACGAGATCAGTCAGACCGGCCGTGCCACCCAGGGCGTCAAGATGATGACCGTCGACGACAACGACCGCATATGCGCCGTGGCCCGCATGACAGCCGCCAAAGAGAAGCCCGAAGGTGAAGCCACGGAAAACGGCTCTGCCCCCGAAGAAACCCCTGTCGATCTAGGCGACGGCAACGACATGCCAGAAGATCTCCTAGACGAGTAAGAGGCCCTAGCTGGTAAAAATTATCAGACCCCATATATCGGCGGTCGGCGCACTGCGCGCCGACCGCTTTTTTGACAATCTTGGACCCGCGTTCGCCCCGGCCGCATGGCGGCACATGAAGTCGATCGCGAGTTCCGCACGAGCCGGAGAGCACTTAATGTGCTCTCCGTGCGAGCCAGGACTGTCCGAGCAGGCGACTTCATGTGCCGCCATGCGGCCGGGGCGAACCCCTCCCAAAGATTTTCAAAAAAGTTGTTGACGTGCGCGTAACGACTCGTCTAATATATCCCTTGCGCGATGGACCTGTAGCTCAGTTGGTTAGAGCGTCCGGCTGATAACCGGGAGGTCACAAGTTCGAATCTTGTCAGGTCCACCACTTTCTTTCGCAATAAACACCCCAGCGAGAGCCGAGTCGCCGCTGGGGTGTTTATTACTGTCTCCGTGGGGGTTTAGCTCAGCTGGGAGAGCGCGGGCTTTGCAAGCCTGAGGTCAGGGGTTCGATCCCCCTAACCTCCACCATGATGGACCTGTAGCTCAGTTGGTTAGAGCGTCCGGCTGATAACCGGGAGGTCACAAGTTCGAATCTTGTCAGGTCCACCATCAAAACTGTGAAGAGCCCTG
>DBFOIV010000021.1:0-5259 GCA_048489175.1 Collinsella sp.
TGGCGGAGCCGGCATCGGAACCAGCGGGCTCGGACGTCTTGTTGCCCGAGCAGCCGGCAAGGCCAAGGCCGGCGGCAGCGGCAGCAGAAAGCGAGACAAAACCGCGGCGTGAAACCATATCGAACATATTCAACCCTTTCGGACCTTGTGCCCGGGTACCCCACCGCGGGCTTTAATCTGCAATCAGATTATACTTTTGCGCGAATAATGTTAGTGAGAAATTATTCTCGCTGAGAATATAGTTTCGAGTTACCGTACACCTCGGCGTCGATTCGGCGGAAAACAAAAGCGGAGCGACCGATAAGGTCGCCCCACCGCAGGTAAACCGCTTAATTGGTATGTCCGCCGCCCGCTGTCATCTGAGCCGCATGCTCCAGCTGGTCTGCTATGGCCTCCCAGCTTTCGCGGGCGGCCTTCGTAGAACCGGGAAAGTTTACGACAAGTGTATGACCTCGTTGCATGCAAATAGCGCGCGAGAGCATGGCGCGGCGCGTCTTGGTCATCGAGTACGCGCGAATCGCCTCTGCAATACCCGGCACATCGCGGTCGCAGACGGCACGCGTCGCCTCGGGCGTCACATCGCGCATCGAAAGCCCCGTGCCGCCGCAGGTGAGCACGACATTGGCGTGGCACTCATCGGCGGCTTCCACAATGGCATCACCAATCTCGCTGACGTCGTCGCGCACGACCACATGTGAGGCGACCGTCCAGCCCTGCGCTTCGATAAGCTCCTCGAGTGCGGCTCCGGCCTCGTCCTGCGCAAGATCGCGCGTGTCCGAGCACGTCACGATCGATATCTTCAACTCCATAGTCTTCCTCCTACAACACCGTTCCCTCGGGCAGGTCGACACGCACGACATCCACGACGTCGCCCGCCTTGAGGTCGCACGGTCCTTCGTCAATACGCAGCAGGCAGTTGGCCCGCTGCATCGTGCCGAGCAGCGCCGAATTCTGCGTCTTGGCCTCGGTCACCAACAGCTCACCGGTCTCGGGGTCGCGCGAAACCGTGGCGCGATCGAAGAAGCGGCGATGCTGTCGCTTTTTCACGTCGTGTGTGAGCGTCGCCTGCTGCACGGGACGCGCACCCTCGGCAAAGCCGCGCATCTTGCGAATCGCCGGGCGGGCGAGCATCTCAAAGCCCACATACGCCGCGGCCGGATTGCCTGAAAGTCCCAGGTAGGGCTTACCCCCGAGCAAGCCAAACGTGATGGCCTTGCCCGGACGCATCGAGATGCGGTCAAACAGCACCTCGCCCTCGCGCCGGACGAGCGCCGTCACGAAATCGTAATCACCCGCCGAGGCGCCACCGCTCGTAATGACAAAATCGCACTCCTGCACGGCGCGATGCACAAGCTCGGCAATCGCCTGCTCATCATCGGGCGCAATGCCGTAGAACACGGGCTCGGCACCGGCATCGAGTGCCTCAGCCATCAGCGCCGAGGAGTTGGAATCGCGAATCTGACCGCGCGCCGGCAGCTCACCCGGCGCGACCAGCTCCGTGCCCAGCGAGATAATGCCCACGCGCGGAGCGGCATGGACCTTCACGCTCTCGTAACCGGCGCTTGCCAGCAGGCCGGCGCCGGCCGGAGCCACAACCTCACCGGCGTGCATCACGACGTCGCCGGCATGGGCCTCCTCGGCGGCAGAGCGAACGTTCTCCCCCACCTTGGCCGGCGCCGAGAACCCCACACGCGAGCCCTCGTTGCCGTCACCGTCGAGCACATCGACGATCTCGTACTTCACCACGGCATCGGCACCCTCGGGTACCGGCGCGCCCGTCATGATGCGGACCGTCTCGCCCGCGCCGATTACGCCCTCAAACACATGTCCCGCAGCCTCGTGTCCGATAACGTCGAGCGTCACCGGCGCCTCGCCAGACGCCTGCGCCAAGTCCGCCGAGCGCACGGCATATCCGTCCATAGCACTGTTGGCAAACGGCGAGATGTCGATGTCGGCCACCGCGTCCTCGGCCAAGGGAAGACCGGTGGCCTGCCACACGGGAATCTCGACGAGATCGGTCGGAGCAACGTGCGACAGAACAATCGACTGCGCGTCCTCCAGCGGAATGAGTTTCTCTGCCATATGCACCTCTTAATGCCACGGCGCACAACAGGGGCGCCAATTCTTTATGCTTGTCTCAGTATAATCCCCCGACGCACGACCGCGACTTGGCCTGTACCCGCAAATACACCTGTCGGCCTCAAGCCACGAAACAGAATCGAAACCAACCCACCGGCTCGTCACGTTTACCGCGTTTTATAATGCTTGCGTTGCAACCTAAAAGAGGAACGTATGACTCATAACGACAAACCCGAAAGCGCAAACGAGGCGCAAGACCATCCCCAGCCGCTCGACGACGGCGGCTTTTTCTCCCTGAACGACGTCATCACGGCAGGCAGGCATCAACTTACCCGCTCCGAGCATCTCTTGGCTGCCGACACGCGCCGCAACGCCCGCAACCTACTCGCGAGCGCCAAGTTGCTCGTACTCGTCGTCATCGTCTCGCTTGCCATGGGCGTTGCCGCTTGGGCGTTTTTGGCCTCGTTGAATATCGCGACCGACTATCGCGAGCACCATGCGTGGATTTACGCGCTTCTTCCCGTTGTGGGCGTTGCCACCGCATGGGTGTACAAAAACCACGGTCTTGCCGCCAAACGCGGTAACAACCTGGTCATCGACTCCGCTCTGGGCACCCGCCTCATCCATATGCGCATGGCCGTCCTCACCTTCGTCTGCTCCACGCTCACGCACCTAACGGGCGGATCGGCCGGTCGCGAGGGAGCTGCGGTGCAGATTGGCGGCACCATCGCCAGCAACATCTCGAGCCTCGCCCACCTCAAAAAGCATGACCACCACGACCTCATGCTCGCCGGAATCTCGTCGGCCTTTGGCGCCGTATTCGGCTCGCCCCTTGCCGGAGCTTTCTTTGGCATGGAGATGTGCTTTATCGGCAAGATCGACTACACCGCGGGCATCTATTGCCTGGTCGCGTCGTTTACCGGCTACTTTACATCACTCGCCCTGGGTACCGAATACGAAGTGAATGTCATCGCCAGCGTTCCCGCTATGACGCCTACAACGGTCGTCATCGTTGTTATCAGCGCCATCATCTTCGGTCTGACGGCACGCCTCTTTGCGTGGTCGGTTCGAACCGTCAAGAGCCTGTACGGTCGCTTTATCACCAATTACCTCGTTCGCGCACTTATAGGCGCACTCGTGGTTTTGGCCGCCTATGCCCTCCTCGACGCCTGGGACTACGCCGGCCTTTCCACGTGGCTTTCCAGCGCCGGATTTGCGGGCAACACCACCCTGGCGGACGCAGCCATCAAGTTGGTCGTCACAGCGCTTACCCTGGGCGCTGGCTTCCAAGGCGGCGAGGTCACGCCCCTGTTTGGCATCGGTGCGGCACTCGGTGGCTGGATCGGTTGCCTTACCGGGCTCGACCCCAGTTTTCTGGCGGCTCTCGGCATGCTCGGCGTGTTCTGCGCCGGCCTCAACGTACCCATCACCACCTGCATGATGGCCATCGACCTGTTCCACGGCACGGCCGCCGGGTTCTTTGTCATCGTGGCCTTTATCAGCTACCTAACCGGCGGACACCGCGGCGTGTACCCCGCCCAGCGCATCATCTCACCCAAGCGCCGCTCGCTTATTGTGGATGAGGGCGGTACGGTAGCGGATGCTATCGAGCGCCACAACGACTTGATAGAGTAGACGTTAGTATTCGCCGTGCAGCCACAATCAGGGGCAATTCGACCTGAGCGCGACCGCACTGTCATGTCACACGCCGGGAGTCGCCCCATGCACGCAACTGATTTTGGTCGCACGCTCATCATCGCCAACCCAGCCGCCCAGTCGGGCGCCGCGCACGAGGTTGCCGAGCGCCTGCAACGCTTTTTGGACATGACTGCACGCGCATCCCAGTTTGACCTGGTGCTGACCGAGCGCATGGGACACGCCAAGGAACTGGCCGCCCAGGCAACGGGCTACCGCACCGTTATCGCGCTCGGCGGCGACGGCGTGATTCACGAGGTCGTCAATGGGCTTATGACGCAGGATGAGGCGGTCCGGCCCGCCCTTGCCGTCCTGCCCGTAGGCTCCGGCAACGATTTTGCCCAAACGCTCGGTATCGATGATTTCTCCGGCAAGGATTTTGGTGCACTGCTCACCTGTGAGCTGCAGCGTCAGGACATCGGGCGGATTCGCTCATGGAACCCCGCAAGCGGCAGCGGCGAGGCGATCGTCGAGTACTACGACCAAACGCTTTCGGTCGGCATCGATGCCGCCATCGGCCTTGGCACCACCGAGCTGCGCAAAAAGACCGGCTTGACGGGCGCGCCACTCTACACCTTCTCGGGACTTGAGCAGTTTGGCCTACGCTATCGCAACTACCCCATGACAGTCAGCTTTGACGAGGCGCCCGCCGAGCGCGTGAGGGCGATTATCATGGCCATCCAGCTGGGACCCACCTATGGCTCGGGCTATCGCATCTGTCCCGACGCCGACCCGTGCGACGGCATACTCGACGTCTGCTACGCCTGCGGCCCCGTCCCTCGCGCGGTTGCCCTGCCTATGTTCCTTTCGGCCAAGGACGGCCACCATACCAAGTTGCCGCCGGTTCGCATGCGCCGCTGCCGCCATGCCGAGCTTACCTTTGAGGAGCCCGACTACCCCATCCAGGCCGACGGCGAGCCCGTTGTCGCCTCACGGATCGAGGTCGACATCCTCGCCGGCGCCCTCGAGGTCTGGCACCCCACCCGCTAACCCCACCTAAGTTGCGGTGAAATAGGGACTATCTTACGGCTTTAGCTGCATAAACAGTACCTATTTCACCGCAACTTACGAGGAGGCTATTCGTCGCTGCCCGGCTTGCGTCGGTTGGCTTTTTTAATCGCGTTGAAGTGCTTGTCATTGAGCCTGCGCTGGCGAGAGCGCTGAGGCACCTTGGTCTTTACGCGTCGGCGCGGTGGACGCCCGCGACGCTCAAGCTCAGCGCGCAGCTTACGCAGGCAGCTCGCGCGATTCTGAAACTGGCTGCGGCTCTCACGCGCCGTCACGACAATCCCCGTGGGCCCATGTTTCATGCGCACCGCAGAGTCCGTCGTGTTCACGCCCTGCCCGCCCGGACCCGTCGCGCGAAACACCTGCACCTCGCAGTCGCGCGCCAACTCCTCGACCGACATCTCGGCATAGCGCGCATACTCGCGCCATTCCATCTTGTTCTCGTCCATATCAGCACCTCCCCTCATACAAAAAATG
>DBFOIV010000022.1:0-17669 GCA_048489175.1 Collinsella sp.
CACGCCGCCGGGCGTATCCTAAAATACCCACATTTCCGCAAAGCCTACACAAAAGGAATCCCCTTCTGTGCGCGTGGGCGGATTCCCGGGCCGGGCGGCACAGGGGTTAAGTTTGCTGCTCTACAGTCCTGGCTCGCACGGAGGCCACATTAAGTGGCCTCCGGCTCGTGCGGAACTCGCGACAAACTTAACCCCTGTGCCGCCCGGCCCGGGAATCCGCCCACGCGCACAGAAGGGGATTCCTTTTGTGTAGGCTTTGCGGAAATGTGGGTATTTTAGGATACGCCCGGCGGCGTGGTCTGTTGACGACACAGCTAACGCCACGTATCCTATCGAACTGCGTGTTTCGTAGGGGGATGCTGACCCCTCGATTCAAGCCGTTGCACTTTACAGAAAGCTGGAATCATTCGAGAAGGAGTACGCTTTGCCTACTATTAACCAGCTGGTTCGCCAGGGCCGTCGTTCCGTGCCCAAGAAGTCCAAGAACGCTGCTCTGCAGCACAACTCCCAGAAGCGCGGCGTGTGCACCCGCGTCTTCACCACGAGCCCCAAGAAGCCGAACTCGGCTCTTCGTAAGGTTGCCCGTGTTCGCCTTGTCAACGGCATCGAAGTTACTGCTTACATCCCGGGTGAGGGCCACAACCTGCAGGAGCACTCCATCGTGCTCGTCCGCGGCGGTCGTGTCCGTGACCTCCCTGGTGTCCGTTATCACGTCATCCGTGGCGCCTACGACGCTGCTCCGGTCCAGAACCGTATGCAGGCCCGTTCCAAGTACGGTGCTAAGCGCCCCAAGGCCAAATAAGCCAGATAACGTTTTGATACTTTCGCCGTGTGCCGCCTAAGCGCCGCACGGTAGACACTTAAGGAGATTTCACATGCCGCGTCGTGCAGCAGCTAATCGTCGTGAGGTTCAGCCTGACGCCGTTTACAACAACCGCCTGGTGACTCAGCTCATCAACAAGGTCCTTCTTGACGGCAAGAAGGCCACCGCTGAGCGCATCGTTTACACCGCTTTCGAGATCGTTGCCGAGAAGTCCGAGGGTGGCGACGCTCTCGCTACCTTCAAGAAGGCTATGGACAACGTCAAGCCCACGCTCGAGGTTAAGCCCAAGCGTGTCGGTGGCGCTACCTATCAGGTCCCGATGGAGGTCAACTCCCGTCGTTCCACCGCTCTGGGTATCCGCTGGATCGTCAACTTCTCCCGCGCTCGCAAGGAGAAGACCATGGCCGAGCGTCTCGCCAACGAGATTCTCGACGCTTCCAACGGCCTGGGCGCTTCCGTCAAGAAGCGTGAGGACGTCTTCAAGATGGCCGAGGCCAACCGCGCGTTCTCTCACTATCGTTGGTAAGTTAAGGTAAGGAACTAACATGGCTAAGCCTAAGTACAAGCTTTCCGATACCCGTAACATCGGCATCATGGCCCACATCGATGCCGGTAAGACCACCACGACCGAGCGTATTCTTTACTACACCGGTAAGACCCACAAGATCGGTGAGGTCCATGAGGGCGCTGCCACCATGGACTGGATGGTTCAGGAGCAGGAGCGCGGCGTAACCATTACGTCCGCTGCTACCACGTGCTTCTGGAACAAGGACGGTAAGGACTACCGCATCCAGATCATCGACACCCCGGGCCACGTTGACTTCACCGCCGAGGTCGAGCGCTGCCTGCGCGTCCTCGATGGCGCTGTCGCCGTCTTCGACGCCGTTGCCGGCGTTCAGCCCCAGTCTGAGACCGTTTGGCGTCAGGCTTCTACCTTCAACGTCCCCCGCATCGCCTTCATCAACAAGTATGACCGCGTGGGCGCTGACTTCTTCAACGCTATCGAGACCATGAAGGATCGTCTCGATGCTAACGCCGTGGCCGCTCAGGTCCCGATGGGCGCCGAGGACAACTTCTGGGGCGTTATCGACCTGGTCACCATGACTGCATGGGACTTCAAGGCCGACGAGAAGGGTATGACCTACCCCGAGCCGATGGACGAGATCCCGGCTGAGTTTGCCGACATCGCTGCCACCAAGCGCGAGGAGCTCCTTGACGCTGCTGCCAGCTTTGACGACGAGCTCATGGAGAAGATCCTCATGGAGGAGGACTTCACCGTCGAGGAGCTTAAGGCCGCTCTGCGCAAGGGCGTTCTGGCCAACGAGCTCAACCTCGTCTTCGTGGGTTCCGCCTACAAGAACAAGGGCGTTCAGGAGCTGCTCGACGCTGTCGTCGACTACCTGCCCAGCCCGCTCGACGTCGAGGCTGTCACCGGTACCGATCCGGACACCGGCGAGGAGATCCAGCGTCATCCTTCCTTCGACGAGCCCTTCTCCGGCCTGGTCTTCAAGATCATGACCGACCCGTTCGTCGGTAAGCTCACCTACGTCCGTGTTTACTCCGGCCGCGCCGAGTCCGGCTCCTACGTGGTCAACGCTTCCAACGGTCAGCGCGAGCGCCTCGGCCGCATCCTCGAGATGAACGCCGCCGAGCGTATCGACCGTGACGACGCTGCCGCCGGCGACATCGTCGCTTGCGTCGGCTTCAAGAACTCCACCACCGGCGACACCCTGTGCGCTGAGGGCAAGGAGATCGTCCTCGAGAAGATCGAGTTCGCTAAGCCCGTTATCGACGTTGCCATCGAGCCCAAGACCAAGGCCGAGCAGGACAAGATGTCCCTTGCTCTGACCAAGCTCGCCGAGGAGGACCCGACCTTCCAGGTGTCCACCAACCACGAGACCGGCCAGACCATCATCGCCGGCATGGGCGAGCTGCACCTCGAGATCATCGTCGACCGTCTGCTCCGCGAGTTCAAGGTTGACGCTAACGTCGGTAAGCCCCAGGTTGCCTACCGCGAGACCGCTGGTCACGACGTCGAGAAGGCTGAGGGCAAGTTCGTCCGTCAGTCCGGCGGTCGCGGTCAGTACGGCCACGCCGTCATCAAGCTCGAGAAGATGGAGGAGGGCTTCGGCTACGAGTTCGTCAACGCTATCGTCGGCGGCGTCGTGCCCAAGGAGTACATCCCGTCCATCGACAAGGGCATCCAGGAGGCCCTGAACACCGGTGTTATCGCCGGCTTCCCGGTCCTCGACGTTAAGGTCACCCTGTTCGACGGTTCTTACCACGAGGTCGACTCCTCCGAGGCCGCCTTCAAGATCGCCGGTTCCATGGCTATCAAGGACGCCCTCAAGAAGTCCGATCCGCAGCTGCTCGAGCCGATCATGGCTGTCGAGGTCGAGACCCCCGAGCAGTACATGGGCGACGTTATGGGCAACCTCTCCGGTCGCCGCGGCAAGATCGAGGGCATGGAGGATCGCAAGAACAGCAAGCTCATCCGTGCCAAGGTGCCGCTGGGCGAGATGTTCGGTTACGCTACCGACCTTCGCTCCCAGACCCAGGGCCGTGCATCCTACACGATGCAGTTCGACTCTTATGAGCCCGCGCCCAAGTCCATCGTGGACGAGGTCATGAGCAAGAACGCCTAAGTTCGAGCTCCCTGTTACGTAATCCGCGAGAACATCTCTCGCACTCTTTGGAGGTTTAAGTTGGCTACCCAGAAGATCCGCATTCGCCTCAAGGGCTATGATCACGAGGTCGTCGATCAGTCCGCGAAGCTCATCGTCGAGACCGCTCAGAAGACCGGCGCTCGCGTTTCCGGTCCTGTCCCCCTGCCCACCGAGCGCAACCTGTACACGGTTATCCGCTCGCCGCACGTGAACAAGGACTCCCGTGAGCAGTTCGAGATGCGCACCCACAAGCGCCTCATCGACATCCTCGACCCCACCTCGGGCACCGTTGATTCGCTTATGCGTCTCGACCTCCCCGCTGGCGTCGACATCGACATCAAGCTCTAAGCGATATCGCTCATAGGTTAAAGGGCCCCGCTGCCGTTACGGTAGCGGGGCCCTTTTGTTTTGAATGATGGTTTGGACTGCGGGGTAATGCTGCCGAGTAGGTGGTTGCGGCGCCCTATTCGCTCAAGGGGCGCAGCGATGCCTCCTCAAAATGGAAGGATCGAAAGCCGTCTTCCGTTTCGATGCACGCGCGGCCGCAATCGTCGACCGTTCTAAATATGCCACGCGCCAGCTCGTCCTCAGCGGGGGAGCGGGCGATAACGTGCTCCCCGATCCAATTGAGGTGAGCGATATATTCGTCGTGGACGGGCGCGAGCGGACCGGCGTCTTCTTCCTTGGCGTTGAGGCGCTCTGCCCAGGCATCTACAACGTCTATAACTGCGTGATAGACCTCATCGAGGAGCATGTCGACGGCGGGAACGTTCTTGTTGAGGTCTGACAGGCCGATTGCGGGCAGGCCGCCATCGGGAACCTCCGAGGGCACATAGTTCACGTTGACGCCGATGCCACAGACCGCAAAGGGGTTGCCTTCGTTATCGCGTGCGGCCTCGACCAGAATGCCGCCGAGCTTGCGCCCTCGCGCGACCAGGTCGTTGGGCCATTTGAGGTCTATTTCGCTTGCGAGGCCTTGCTTTTCGAGCGCCGCGAGCACTGCTAGGCCGCTGACGGCGGCAAGACCAGAGTACTTTGCGGGATTAACGCATGGACGCAGGACAATCGAAAGCAATAGGTTGCCGGCGGTTGAATCCCACTTGTGGCCGCGTCGGCCGCGTCCTGCTGTCTGAGCCCGGGCGGCAAGTCCTGTGCCGTGCGGCGCTCCCTGTTTTCCTGCTTCGAGCAGGTCATCGTTGGTCGATCCGGTTACGTCGACAATCGTTAATTGGGCATCCATAGCGGCTGCTACCTCCTTATTGAATAAGTGAATGGCGCAATGGTGTCGAGAGATAGACACAATGTGAAGCCTTTGTCGCATTTGGACAATTTAATGTTAACACGTCAACAAAGACTGAAATGCGTTATCCTCTCTTGGTTGATGTAAACACGTCAACAACTCAAAGGAGGTTAGTGATGGGTTTCACGATTCTTGGAACAGGTTCGGCACTTCCTGAGCGCAGTGTTTCCAATGACGAGCTGTCTGAGTTCCTCGATACCTCGGATGAGTGGATTTTTACTCGCACAGGTATCAAGAGCCGCCACGTCTGCACCACCGAGTCACTTGACGACCTTGCCGTAGCGGCGAGCGAGCGGGCACTCCAGGTGTCCGGAATCGACGCGAGCCAGCTGGATCTGATCGTCTGCTCGACGACGACGGGTGACCACCTTGTTCCCGCTGAGGCGTGTGCCGTTGCTGAGCGACTAGGCGCGACGTGCCCTGCCTTCGATGTCTCGGCGGCTTGTGCCGGCTTCGTATTTGCGCTCGATGTCGCCGAGGGCTATATCGCCCGCAGCCGTGCCGAGCGCGTGCTTGTTGTTGCTGCCGAGCAGATGACGCGCGCGCTCGACTGGACCGACCGTGCCACCTGCGTGCTTTTTGGCGATGGGGCAGGCGCCGCAGTGATTGAAGCTGGGGGAGACAACCCCCTTGCCGTTGAGCTTTCGACGGCGCCCGACGTCGAGACGTTGCGCGCTCCCGGTCTGGTCGGTACCTCGCCGTTTAAGGCTTCCGCAGATAGCGCGAGCGTGCTGTCCATGAATGGCCGCCGCGTGTTCAAGTTCGGCGTCAACGCCATCTGCGACACGGTCCATAAGCTTGCGATCGATGCGGGCATTTTGGTCGAAGACATCGATCATTTTGTATTCCATCAGGCTAACGAACGAATCCTGAGCCAGGCGGTCAAGCGCCTGGGCGTGCCGGACGAGCGCGTGGTTCGCACGTTGCGCGAGACCGGCAACATTTCGAGCGCATGCATCCCGCTTGCCCTCGACCGGCTGGCAAACGCCGGTGCACTTCACACAGGCGACACCATCGCCTTGGTTGGATTTGGCGCCGGTCTGGATATAGGTGGCTATCTGCTTCGTTGGAAGTAGTCGCACATAGGAAATAAAAACGCCCTAGGGCACAACCAAAGGAGAACTACCATGGCAGATCAGAAGACCTTCGAGCGCGTTTGCGACGTTATCCGCGAGACCGCCGGTCTTGACGATGTCGAGATGAAGCCCGAGTCCACGCTCGAGGAGATTGGTCTCGACAGTCTGGGTACCGTCGAGATCCTCGTCGCCGTCGAGGACGAGTTTGGCATTCAGCTCGATACCGAGGAGAACCCCAAGACGGTCGGCGAGTTCGCCGATACAGTCGAGGCGGCATTGGAGAAGTAGAGATGATCAAGACTCCTCTCTGCGATCTGCTCGGCATCGAAAAGCCCGTGTTCCAGGGCGGTATGGCCTGGATTGCCGACGCCTCGCTGGCATCGGCCGTATCCGAGGCGGGTGGCTTAGGGATTATCGCGGCCATGAACGCCGACGCCAACTGGCTGCGCGACCAGATTCACGAGCTGCGCGCCAGGACGGATAAACCCTTTGGCGTCAACGTCATGCTCATGAGCCCGTTTGCCGACGAGGTCGCGCAGGTCGTGATTGACGAGCGAGTGCCGGTCGTCGTGACGGGTGCCGGTAATCCCACCAAGTACATGAAAGCTTGGAACGATGCGGGCATCAAGGTCATCCCCGTTGTGGCTTCGGTGGCGCTCGCCCGTCTCGTGGCGCGTCGTGGAGCCACGGCGGTTGTTGCCGAGGGCACCGAATCGGGCGGCCATATTGGCGAGACCTCGACGATGGCACTGGTACCGCAGGTCGTCGATGCGGTCGACATTCCCGTCGTGGCTGCCGGCGGTATTGCCGACGGCCGCGGCGTGGCGGCCGCCTGTATGCTGGGCGCTGCCGGCGTCCAGGTGGGTACGCGCTTTCTGGTCGCAGACGAGTGCACCGTCTCGGAGCAGTACAAAGAGATGGTCCTGAAGGCCAACGACACTTCGACGCGTGCGACCGGTCGCTCGACGGGACATCCAGTGCGCGCCCTCAAGAGCCCCTTCACCAACGCCTATGCCAAGAGCGAGGGTTCCGGCGCGAGTGCCGAGGAGCTCGGTGCTATGGGAACCGGTGCGCTGCGTAAGGCCGCCAAGGACGGCAACTACGAAGAGGGTTCGTTTTTGTGTGGACAGATTGCCGGCATGGTCAACGAGCGTCAGAGCGCACGCGAAATCGTTGACGATCTGGTCGATGGCGCCGAGCGCGTCCTGAAGGGTGCGTCCGCATGGGTAGCGTAGCGTTTCTGTTTGCCGGCCAGGGTGCCCAACACCCCGCGATGGGCGTCGACCTGGTCGAGGCATCGCCGGCGGCTGCCGAGGTGTTCGCGATCGCCGACGAGGTGCGCCCGGGGACCAGCGAGCAGTGCCGGAGCGCCTCCAAGGAGGAGCTCTCGCAGACCGAGAACACGCAGCCTTGCGTGTTCGTGCACGACTTGGCTGTCGCCGTCGCCCTGCGCGAGCGCGGCGTGGTGCCTGCCGCCTGTGCGGGATTCTCGCTGGGCGAGGTCGCTGCACTCACCTTTGCGGGGGCATTCGATACGCGAGCGGGTTTTGAGCTCGTGTGTGAGCGCGCGGCATTGATGGCCACGGCGGCCGAGCGTCACCCCGGCGGCATGCGCGCCGTCATCAAACTTGATGCTGCGCAAGTCGAGAACCTGGCTGCGCAGGCCGGCGAGGACTGCTGGCCGGTCAACTACAACAGTCCCCAGCAGACGGTTGTGGCCGGAGCGCCCGATGCGCTGCAGACCCTCGACGTCCTAGTAAAAGAGGCTGGCGGCCGCGCCATGAAGGTCGCGGTGTCGGGTGCATTTCATAGCCCCTATATGGCCGAGGCGGCCTGTGGCCTTGCCGCATATATTGAGGCCGGTCACGCGCCGTCCCCGTTGCTCATTCCTGTTTTGGCAAATATGACAGCGGTGCCCTATCCGGCGGACCCCCAGACGGCATCGGATGTCTTGGCCAATCAGGTGAGCCATGCCGTGCGCTGGGTCGATACGCTGCATGCTCTGCAGGATCAAGGCATCGACACATTTATTGAGGTCGGCCCCGGCAAAACGCTGTCCGGCCTGATCAAGCGTACGTTGAGCGACGTTCGTGTGTATTCGTGCGAGACGGCCGAGCAGGTCGCAGCTATTGCCGACGAGCTCGCATGGTCCACAGGGCTGTAACCCGAAAGGAATGACATGGGCAACTTGAACAACGGCGCGCTCGAGCGCAACGACTCACGTCGCGTGGCACTGGTCACGGGCGGCTCGCGGGGTATCGGCCGCGCCTGCGCTATCGGTCTGGCGGAGGATGGCTACGATATCGCCGTCGTCTATGCCGGCAGCGTCGATGCGGCGCGCGAGACGTGCGACGCCTGCGAGGCGGCTGGCGCCACGGCGCGCTCATATCAATGCGACGTGGCCGACCCCGCTGCCGTCAACGCGTGCGTGGAAGCGGTCCTCAACGACTTTGGCTCCATTTGGGCGCTCGTCAACAACGCTGGCATCACCCGCGATGGCCTGCTCATGCGCATGGGCGATGACGCCTTCGATCGCGTGCTCGATGTCAATCTTAAAGGAACGTTTAACACGACGCGCGCGCTCACCAAGACCTTTATGCGCCAGCGCGGCGGCTGCGTCGTCAACATGAGCTCGGTCGTGGGCCTGATGGGCAATGCCGGGCAAGCCAACTACGCTGCCTCCAAGGCGGGCGTGATCGGCCTGACCAAGGCGGTGGCGCGCGAGCTTGCGCCCCGCGGCGTACGAGTGAACGCGGTCGCACCCGGGTTTGTCGAGACGGATATGACGGCAAAGCTCTCGGAGAAGGTGCGTACGGTAACCGAGGAGCAGATTCCCCTTAAGCGTATGGCGCAGCCCGAAGAGGTGGCCGGTGTGGTGCGATTTTTAGTGAGCGATGCGGCTGCCTACATTACGGGCGAAGTCGTACGCGTCGACGGCGGAATGGCGATGTAGAAACCAGGGCCGAAGAACGGCTTGGATGAGGAGACCATGATGGAACAGAGAGTTGCAATCACCGGTATCGGTGCCGTGTCGCCGCTCGGCAACACCGCGCTTGCCACCTGGGCGGCCATGTGCGCCGGCACGTGCGGCATCGGCCCGATCACGCACTTCGATACCGATGCGTTTGCCGTCAAGGTGGCAGCCGAGGTCAAGGGCTTTGACGGCAACGAGTACTTTGGCAAGCGTGACGCCAAGCATCTCGACCCCTGCGTTCAGTTTGCGATGGCGGCTTCGGACGAAGCCATGCACGATGCGGGCTTTGATGTCGAAGGCGCCATCGATCGCGAGCGCCTGGGCGTCTACGTGGGCTCGGGCGTGGGCGGCATGACGACGCTCGTCGACAACGTCCATACGATTGCCGAACGCGGGCCCCGCCGCGCATCGCCCTATATGATCGCGATGATGATCCCCAACATGGCATCGGGCAATATCGCAATCCGCCACAAGGCAAAGGGCCCGACCCTGCCCGTGGTGACCGCGTGCGCAACCTCGGCCCATGCGGTGGGCGAGGCGTTCCGCGCCATCAAGCACGGCTATGCCGACGCGATCCTCGCGGGCGGCGCCGAGGCCGCAATTATCCCCGATGCCGTTGCGGGCTTTACGTCCTGCCGCGCATTGACCACCAACCCCGATTCCGCGACGGCCTGCCGTCCGTTCGATGCAGACCGCGATGGCTTTGTGATGGGCGAGGGCGCCTGCGTGCTCGTGCTCGAGAGCATGGAACATGCGCAGGCGCGCGGTGCGCACATTTATGCCGAGGTCGTGGGCTACGGCAACACCGATGATGCCTATCACATCACGAGTCCTGATCCCGAGGCTGCCGGCATTGCCCGCGCGATATCGCTGGCGGTGACCGAGGGCGACGTCAAGCCTTCCGAGGGTCTCTACATCAATGCCCACGGCACATCGACCAAGCTCAACGATTCGTCCGAGACGGCGGGCATTAAGCGTGCGCTCGGCGAGGACGCGGCGCGCGCCGCGCACGTCTCGTCGACTAAGTCGATGACCGGCCACATGATCGGTGCCACGGGCGCCATCGAGGTCATGGCCTGCGCCATGGCGCTCGAGCAGGGCGTGGTGCCGCCGACCATTAACTACCACACGCCCGATCCCGCCTGCGATCTTGACTACACGCCCAATCGCGCGGTTCGCGCCGACCTTACCTGGGCGCTTTCGACCAACCTGGGCTTTGGCGGACACAACGCCGCCATCGCGCTGCGTAGATATACGAGGAGCTAGAGCATGGATTCCAAAAGACTTGCCGAGATAGCCGATGTTATGGAGGATCGCGGCCTCACGCGCGTACGCGTTGAGGAGCCCGATGGCACCGCGGTCGAACTCGAGCGCGCGAGCGCCGCGCAGCCGGTTGCCGTGCCCATGCCCATGCCGAGCGCTATGGCCGCTCCAGTTGCAGCTCCCACAGTCGCGCCTGCCGCACCGGAGCCCGCCGCGCAGACACCTGCCGCCGCACCGGAGCCCAAGGGCACCGAGGTGACCGCTCCCATGGTCGGCGTTTTCTATGCTGCCCCGGCGCCGGGCGACGAACCGTTTGTGCACGTGGGCTCCAAGGTCAAGGCTGGCGAGACCCTTTGCATCATCGAGGCCATGAAGGTTCTCAACGAGGTGACGGCCGAGGCAGACGGTGAGGTGCTCGAGATCTGCGTGGCCGACGGCGACCTCGTGGAGTTCGGCAGCTGCCTCATGAGGATCGGATAGGTGATATCCATGAACAAAGAAGAGCTCAAGAAGCTGTTACCGCATCGCGAGCCGATGCTTTTGCTCGACGAGGCCGAGCTGGTGGGCGACGAGGCCCACGGCAAGATCACGATCACGGGCGACGAGTACTTTTTGCAGGGGCATTTTCCGGGAAACCCGGTCGTCCCCGGCGTGATTCAGTGCGAGATGCTCGCCCAGAACTGCTGCGTGCTGCTGATGGGCGATGAGGAGGCGCGCGGCGCGACGCCGTTCTATACGAGCCTCGATAAGGTGCGCTTTAAGCGTCCGGTGCGCCCGGGCGACACGGTTGATCTGGTGTGCACCATCACGCGTGCGCGCGGGCCGTTCCGCTTTGCGACGGGTACTGCGAGCGTCAACGGTGAGGTTTGCTGCCGCGCCGATATGTCCTTTGCACTCATGCACGAAAGTTAAGGAAGGCTTCATGTTCGACAAAGTGCTCATTGCCAACCGTGGCGAAGTCGCGGTCCGTGTTATCCGCGCGTGCCGCGATATGGGCATCAAGACCGTCGCCGTCTATTCCACGGCCGATGCGGACGCGCTGCACGTGCAGCTTGCCGACGAGGCATATTGCATCGGTGGCCCGCGTCTTGCCGAGAGCTACCTCAACGACGATGCCGTGCTCACCTGTGCCGTAAAGTCGGGAGCCAAGGCAATTCATCCCGGCTATGGCTTTTTCTCCGAGAAGGCGAGCTTCGTACGCGACTGCGACAAGTATGGCCTGGCGTTTGTCGGTCCTTCGGCCGAGGTGATCGACAGCATGGGCGATAAGGACGCCGCGCGTCGAACGGCTGCCGCGGCGGGCGTGCCCATCGTGCCGGGCTGCGATTTGCTCAAAAGCCCCGAGGAGGCAACGGCCGAGGCCGAGCGCATTGGCTGCCCCGTGCTCATTAAGCCGCGTGCAGGTGGCGGCGGTCGCGGCATTCGCAAGGTCGATCGCGTGGAAGATGCGGCAAAGGCCTTTATTGAAGCACGCGCCGAGGGCGAGGCCGTTTTTGGCGACGGCGAGTGCTACATGGAGAAGTTCGTCGCGCTGGCTCATCACGTTGAGGTACAGATTATGGCCGATAAGCAGGGCCATGTGTTTTCGCTCGGCGAGCGCGAGTGCTCGGTGCAGCGGCGCAACCAAAAGCTAATCGAGGAGAGCCCCGCGCCGTGCCTCGACGGACACGACGACATTCGTGCTCGCATGCACAAGGCAGCGCGTGACCTGGCTCGTGCCGTCGGCTACGAAGGAGCCGGTACCATCGAGTTCCTGTATTCGGACGACGGCAATTTCTACTTTATGGAAATGAACACGCGCTTGCAGGTGGAGCATCCGGTTACGGAGTTTGTGACCGATACCGACTTGGTCAAGTGGCAGCTGCGCGTGGCAGCCGGCCAGCCTCTGCCCTTTGAGCAGGAGGACATGCCGGTCCGCAACCACGCCATGGAGTGCCGCATCAATGCCGAAACGCCGGACTTTCTGCCTTCATGCGGAACGGTCACCGCGTTGCGTGTGCCGGGTGGTCCGCGCGTGCGCTGGGATTCCGCCATGTTTACCGGTGCTAAAGTTCCGCCGTACTACGACTCCATGCTTGGCAAGCTCATCGTGTGTGCGCCCACGCGTGACGGCGCCATTCGCAAGATGCGCTCGGCCCTGGGCGAGCTCGTGATTGAGGGCGTGAGCGAAAACAACGAGCTTCAGCTCGACGTGCTGGCAAACGACGAGTTCTTGTCGGGCATGTATCACACCGATCTGATGGGGCATCTCTATGCTGATGAATAGAAAAGCGAAGACGGTCAACGTCCTCGAGGGACCGATGACCGAGTCGTGCGCCGAGTTTCCCGCGCGCCACGTGTTTATCAAGTGCCCGGAGTGCCGCCGCGTGATCGATGAGGCGCGCCTGCACGACAACCTCGAGGTCTGCCCTCGTTGCGGCAAACACTTTCGCGTGAGCGGGCGCGACCGCATGCGCATGACGATTGACGAGGGCACGTTTGAGGAATGGGATGCCAGTCTGGCGCCGGAGGACTTCCTCTCGTTTCCCGGCTATGCCGACAAGCTCAAGAGCGTGAGCGAGCGTTCGGGCGAGCACGATGCCGTTGTGTGCGGCAAGGGCAAAATCTGCGGTTGCGATACGGCGCTCTTCTTTATGGACGCCAACTTTATGATGGGCTCGATGGGTTCCGTGGTGGGCGAGAAGATCTGCCGCACATTTGAGCGTGCGACCGAGCTGGGACTGCCGGTCGTTGGCTTTACCGTATCGGGTGGCGCCCGCATGCAGGAGGGCGTGACCTCGCTCATGCAGATGGCCAAAATCTCTGCGGCGGTTAGGCGCCATAGCGAGGCGGGCGGCCTGTATATCACGGTGCTCACTGACCCCACGACCGGAGGCGTAACCGCGAGCTTTGCCATGGAGGGCGATATTATCCTGGCCGAGCCCGATGCCCTGACGGCATTTGCCGGCCCGCGCGTGATCGAGCAGAACATGCACAAGCGCCTGCCCAAGGGATTCCAGCGCTCCGAGTTTTTGCTGGAGCACGGCTTTTGCGATGCCGTTGTTCCGCGTGGCGAGATTGCGCTCACGGTAGGCGAGCTGCTGGCGCTGCACGAAGGGCACGCGCCCGGCCTGGGGGCACCGCATGAGATCGTGCATACGGGTCGCCGTGGCAAAAAGCTGGGACACTTGTTCAAGCGCTCGGCCGCACCAAAAACCGCGCTCGAGATTGTCAAGCAGACCCGCTCGGCAGATCGCGCCACGGCAGGCGAGATGATCTCGCTGGGCCTGGATGGATTTGTGGAGCTGCACGGCGACCGCTACTTTGGCGACGACGCCGCTGTGGTGGCTGGCATTGGCTGGAAAGACGGGCGCCCCGTAACGGTCATCGCCATCGAGCGCGGCACCACGACCAAAGAGCGCATGCGTCGCAACTTTGGCATGGCACATCCCGAGGGCTACCGCAAAGCGCGTCGCCTTATGCGCCAGGCCGAAAAGTTTGGTCGACCGGTTCTGTGCCTGGTCGATACTTCGGGCGCGTTTTGCGGCATCGGTGCCGAGGAGCGCGGCCAGGGCGAGGCGATTGCTCAGAATCTCATGGAGATGAGCGGCCTTAAGACACCGATTGTCTCGGTGGTGACAGGCGAGGGCGGCTCTGGTGGCGCGCTGGCGCTGTCCGTGGCCGACCGCATCCTGATGCTCTCGAGCTCGGCCTATTCAGTCGTGAGCCCCGAGACCTGTGCGTCGATCCTGTGGAAGGATACCGAGCGTGCGGATGAGGCCGCCGAGGCGCTTAAGCTCACGGCCCCCGATCTGCTGGCGCTCGGCATCATCGACGGCATTGTTGACGATAAGGGCCTGTCGCATGAGGAGATCGCCGGTGCCGTCATGTCCTCGGCATTTGATGCCTTCGATACGCTTGGGCAGCTCGACGACGCGACCCTCACAAACCTCCGCTACGAAAAGTACCGCGCAATCGGTCGATACCGCACGATGTGACAAAGGGACAGCCCGCATGTCACATTGGGAAAGGCGTTCCATGTCACAAGTTTCTAACACCTCGTTTACAGCGACGGTTTCATCAAACGCCATGGCCGTGGTGGACTATCTGTCCAAAAGCATGATGTCGGCGCTGCCGTTTATTGTCTGCGCGGCGTTGTTCCGCACCGTCGCTGTCATTATGGGCGAAGGCATGCTGGGCCTGTGGTCTGCCGATTCCGATATCTATCGCCTGTTCTACAGTTGGCTCTATAACGCCGGCTACTACTTTTTGCCCATTTATCTTGGTTGGGCGGCCGCCCGCCAGCTCGGTTGCTCGGAGCAGCTGGGCATGATGCTGGGCGGCGTATTGATTGCACCCGATTTACTCAAGCTTGTCGATGCCGCATCGACGACGGGGGCATCGATGACTTCCGTGTATGGTCTGCTTCCTGCGCCGGTCAACGATTACACGACGACTGTTATTCCGGTTCTCATCTCGGTGCCCGTGCTATGGCGAGTGGAGTGTTTCTTTAAGCGCGTTATCCCTAAGGCCGTGGCGTTTTCGTTCGTTCCGTTTGCGACCATGCTTGTCATGGTTCCGGTTTCGCTGTGTATTACGGCGCCGGCGGGCAGCTATCTGGGCATGCTGTTGGGCCAGCTTATGTTTATGCTTGGCAATTCCGGTGGCATCGTGTCGCTGCTCACGCTCATGGGGCTTGCTGCGGGCTGGGAGTTCCTAAAGATCGCCGGCGTCAGCAACGTTGTCCTATCGCTCGCCTATGCGCAGTTTATGAGTGTGGGAACGGATTCGTGCATCCTGATCGCCGCGACGATGGCAACGTTCGCCGTTTGGGGCATGCCCTTTGGCGCGTCGCTTCGCGTTGCGGATAAGGACGAGAAGGCGCTCATGCTGGGCTATTCAATCTCGGGTGTTCTTGGCGGCGTAAGCGAGCCGGCGCTGTACGGTTGCGGCTTTAAATATGGCAGGTGCCTGACGTGCATGGCCATTGGCGGCGCCGTCGGAGGCCTTGTTGCGGCCGTGGGCCACGTTACGGCCTATACCATCGGCATGACGAATGTCCTTATGGTCATTGGCTTTGCCACGGGCGGCATCTCGAACCTGCTGTGGTGCTGCGCTGCCGGCGGTGTGGCATTTGCGGTGTCTGCGGCGCTGAGCTACTGCTTTGGCGTGGTGCCGGCGAAGGGACAGACGACGGGGGACGGAGCCGATTCACCCGAAACCTCGAAGAGCGTGGCCGAAGTAAGCGCGTAAACCTGTGCGACACAAGGACGATTCCTTTGCCATATTCCAAGGCCGTGGCCCGTGTGGGTTGCGGCCTTTTTTGTATCTGGGGGACAAAGTGGCTACACTACAATCCGTTTGAGCAATAGATATATAGGTAGTACCGTGGGGGCGGATGTAGATGGTCGAGTGGATTGTTAAGCGTGCGCAGGGCGACCGTGCGCGCGTGGGCACGTTGACGGGCGTGGTGTGTATTCTCGCTAATGTTGCGCTTTGTGCTGCGAAGGGCGCAATTGGTGTGCTGTCGGGATCGGTTTCGATTGTGGCGGATGCCATGAACAACCTGTCCGATGCCAGCTCGAATATCGTGAGCGTGCTGGGCTTTAAGCTGGCGAGCAAGCCGGCCGACCCCGAGCATCCTTACGGTCACGGTCGCTACGAGTATCTCTCGGGTCTGGTCGTGGCGGCGCTCGTGCTGCTGATCGGCCTTGAGCTTATCAAGTCCTCGGTTGAGCGCGTCATCCACCCCGAACCTGTCGAGTTCTCGCTTGCCCTGGTGACGGTTCTAGTGCTTTCGATGGTCGTAAAGCTCTGGATGGCGGCCCTCAACCAAAAGCTCGGTGACCGTATTGAGTCCGATACGCTGCATGCGACGGCTCAGGACTCAAAGAACGATGTCCTTGCCACAGGCGCCGTGTTGGCGTGCGCAATTGTTTCGCAGGTGACGCACATCAATCTTGACGCATGGGTCGGCCTTGCCGTTGGCGCCTATATTGGCTGGAGCGGTTTTGAGCTCATCCAGGATACGGTGAGCCCGCTTTTGGGCCAGTCGCCCGATCCTAAGCTGGTCAAGCACATTCGAGACAAGATCATGAGCTATCCCGGCGTTTTGGGCGTTCACGATTTGATGGTTCACGACTACGGCCCGGGCAGGAAGTTTGCAAGTGCGCATGCCGAGATGGCGGCCGAGGACAGCCCGTTGGAAAGTCACGACACGCTCGATAACATCGAGCAGT
The DNA here is from genome assembly GCA_048489175.1 of Collinsella sp. Lineage (GTDB taxonomy): Bacteria > Actinomycetota > Coriobacteriia > Coriobacteriales > Coriobacteriaceae > Collinsella. The sequence continues at coordinate 16,321 of DBFOIV010000022.1, forward strand.
CGTTTAGGGACGAAGACGGCATGATCGTTACGCTTCACTACGATCCCATCGTGACCGATGACCCCAAGCTGGCGAGCATGCGCTTGCGCATTCACGCCATGGCCCAGGAGATCGATAGCCGCCTCTCGATTCATGACCTGCGCTGCGTGCCGGGTCCTACGCACACCAACGTGATCTTTGACTGCGTGCGTCCCTCGGATCTGCAGATGAGTGCCGAAGACGTAAAGCACGCGCTGGCACAACGGGTCGAATCGGAATATCCCAAGTCGATTGCCAAGATTACGATCGACGAAGACTACGTAGGGCATACCCACGAGTAAGGCTATGCCGGCAAAGCAGGTTATGCAGAAGGGGAGAGCATGAAGAAGCTGTATCTACTCCGCCACGGTCAGACGGAGTTCAACGTCAAAAAGCTGGTCCAGGGCCGCTGCGATTCACCGCTCACCGACTTAGGCCGTCAGCAAGCCGGGATGGCAGCCGCATGGCTCAAAGCCCACGGCGTCGTCCCCGACAAAGTGGTCTCATCACCCTTAGGCCGAGCCATGGACACGGCAAGTCTCGTCGCATGCGAGCTCCTCGGCCCGGACGCCGCAGTCGAGCCCTGTGAAGGCATTATCGAGCGCAGCTACGGCACCTTCGAAGAAGGCCCCCACGACGCCCTGCCCACCGACGTCTGGGATCCGGGCGAGGACCTGGTCCCCTTCGGAGGAGAAGGAAGCCGCGCACTGCAAGAACGCATGGTAGGCGCCCTCACCAATCTCATGGGCTCCGAGGGCATCGAAACCCTCCTAGCAGTAAGCCACGGCAGCGCCAGCCGCCAATTCATCAAGGCTGCAGTCCCCGAGGGCTTCGAGCTCCCAACAAAACTCCCCAACTGCGCCATCATGATCTTCGATTTTGACGAGGAAAAGTCGGGAGAAGAGGGCGACACGTCTCAATCCAAGTTCACCTTGCAGCAAATCATCGATCCCCAACAAAGTCATTAGCCTGAGCGAGCAAGGTTTAGCAGACATCAACGTGTCGTCTCCCGAGCTTTGGCGGAGGGGCGGGGCCGAGAGTAGTTAAGGTTGTCGCGAGTTCCGCACGAACAGGAGAGCACTTAATGTGCTCTCCGTCGTGAGCAGGACTGTAGAGCAGCAACCTTAACTACTCTCGGCCCCGCCCCTCCGCCAAAGCTCGGGAGACGTGCCACGCACTTTACCTGCGTAAACAGGTTGATTTTCAATCTCAACGCAACAGCCTGAACGGACCCCGCGTTTCCGCAGCTAGCGCAACGCGGAAATAGCTCCCGGCACCTGGCCATCACTTCGTTTCCGCAGGTGGAGGGGCTGTGGAGTCCGGTGCCCCCA
>DBFOIV010000023.1:0-2548 GCA_048489175.1 Collinsella sp.
ATCGAGACGAGCGTGGCACGCACGCCGCCGCGACGCATGACATCGACCATGGTCAAGCATTCAATAGTTTCAAAGCCATCGGCGGCGAGAACGGCAACGCTGGGCATGAGGGTTCCTTTCATAGGCGGCATACAATTAGCCGTCTTATACCCCGAAGACCTCCGCTTGCCACGCTCGATTTCCCAATGATTTTCTGAGCAATGATTAAGCGGCTAGTTGCGCCTAAGGTGGACGACGGTCTCGCAGTGGAAGGTTTGTGGGAACAGGTCGACTGGCGTGATCTTTACGGGGGAGAAGGTGCCTTCTTCGACAAAGCGTTTGAGATCGCGCGCCAGGGTGGCCGGGTCGCAGCTCACGTAGGCGACATCGCGGGCACTCGTGCTGGCGATAAGGCCGATCGCCTCGGGGGCGAGGCCTGCGCGCGGCGGGTCGACCACCAAGATGTCGGCATCCTGGTCGGGGAACTCGCGCACCGCGTCTCCGCCAATGACGTCGACGTTATCAAGCTTGTTGATTTCCAGGTTACGGCGTAGATCGCGCACGGCGGGGCCGTAGGCCTCGACGGCAGCGACAAAGTCGCAGCGGCGGGCGAGCGGCAGGGTAAAGGTGCCGGCACCGCAGTACAGGTCCACGGCAAGCTCGTCTTCCTGCGGGTCGAGCGCTTCCATGACAAGATCGATCAAAATCTCGGCACCCTTGGTGTTGACCTGGAAAAAAGACGGGGCAGACAAGCGCATCTGATCCTCGGCGATATTCTCGGTCCATGAGCCCTCTCCGGCGAGCATTTCGACCTTGGAGACACGGCGGGCCTTCTTTTCGCCCTTGCTCATCACGCGTACGATGCTCGTAGGATGAGCGGCGTCCGCCAGCACGCGGGAGACCTGCGAGCGCGGAAAAGAGCCTGTGGGCGTCCAGAGTGCGACCTCGAGTGCCTTGGTGCGGCGCGATGCGCGAATGCCCACGCGTTCGAGCCCCAAGTCATGGCTGCCGCTTAGATAGTTGAGTGCGCCGACGACCGATTTGAGTGCCTTCGGGAAGCGCTTATCGAACAGCGGACACATATCGACGGTCACGATTTTGCTGGGGTCGACACCGTGCATGCCAAGGCGCACGCGACCGTTGACGACGGTCGGTTTGAGCTCGATTTTATTGCGGTAGCCCCAGTCGTCCTTGGTGTGGCAGATGGGCTGTACCAACTCATCTGCCAGCTCAGGAGCGAACTTGCCGATGCGCTCGAGCGTGGAGCGCAGGTTTTGCTCCTTGGCGGCGAGCTGTGCCGTGCGTGAGAGATTGCCCCACGAGCAGCCGCCGCAGATGCCCACGAAGGGGCAGGGAGGCTGAATGCGATTGGGGCTTGGCTCCAGAATCTCGGTGGTGCGGGCGCGCATGAATGACTTGCCGTCCTGTACGACCTCGGCCTCGACGGTGTCGCCTGCCACGGCACCCTGCACAAAGACGGCCTTGCCGTTGTCGGCGTGCGCCAGCCCGTCGGCGCCGTAGGTCATCGATTCTATAGTGAGCTTCATATTCCTGCCTGTCATTCGCGTTGTTGTTCGCACCATGGTAGCAGGGAAAAGCGCCCCGCATCCGAGGCTTTCCTCAAATGCGGGGCGCTTCTACAAACTGCTTCTACAAACGACTATTTCGTCTTGCCGGTAATGAGCGTCTTAAGACCCAGGCCGATCAGACCCAGGCCCATGCGCACGCGGCCGGGGCGATGGCGCTCGATGGCCTTGGTCTTGCCAGCGGGCTTATCGCGACGGGCGCTCGTCTCGGGTGCGGGCTTGGTGACCTGCGGATCGGGCTGAGGTGCAGGTGCAGGCTCGGGCTCAATGACGGTCGCCTGGACCTCTTGGACCTTGGGTGCTACTGGCTGCGGCTCGGCCTCGGAGGCAGGTTCCGCCTCAATGACGGGCTCGGGCGCGGCCTCGGCGTTGCGATAGGCGCGCTCCAGCAGGGCTTCCTGTGAGTTGAAGGGTTTCTCACCCTCTGCACGCTCCACGGGGACCCAGGTGCCGTCGCTCGTGAGGCTGCGGGCCTTCACGTTGTCGCGCAGCTGCATGCCCATGTACTCGTGCACCAGGGCGCGGCAGGTGGGGTCGAGCACGGGGAAGGCAATCTCCACGCGGTGCTCGGTGTTGCGCGTCATCATGTCTGCCGAGCTCAGGTAAATCATGTCCGAGTCCACGCCGAAAGCATAGACGCGCGCGTGCTCCAAAAAGCGTCCGACGATGGAGCGGACATGCACGTTCTCGGTCTTGCCCGGAACACCGGGCTTGAGGCACGAGATGCCTCGGATGATCATGTCTACGCGCACGCCGGCACACGATGCCTCGGCGATCTTGTCGATAACCTCGCGGTCGGTCAGCGAGTTGAGCTTAAAGAACACGCGGGCGGGCTCGCCGGCAAGGGCGCGCTGGATCTCGCGGTCAAGCCCGCGCATGATGAGCGGTTTCAGTCCGACGGGCGCCACACCCAGGAAGCGGTAGTCGCCGCGCAGGTTGCCCAGCGACAGGTTGCGGAAGAACAGGTTGGCGTCCTCGCCGAT
>DBFOIV010000024.1:0-3644 GCA_048489175.1 Collinsella sp.
ATGAGCCATGGTAGTTTCCTCTCTGTTGACCGACGCTACAGGCGATGCGCGCCGGTTTGATTCGGGCAAAAACATACCACGGGAGCGACCGTTTGCAATACCCTCTGGCCGGCATCTTCATACCGTTCGCCGAGTATGCCAAGGTTTACTAAAAAATGCGCAGGTGGGGCCGTTGAGCTGCGCAAATGTTAGCTAAAGGTGACTTGAAATATTGAGCTATTGAGCGCGTCTGCGGAAAGGGCATCCCGTTATTTGGCCGAAAACCGGGTCGCAGTTTCCGGTTAGGCCCGCTAGCGGAAAATGCGAGCCGGTATCAGCTCTCAAAACGGGATACGGTTTTCGGTTGAGCCTTCAGACGGAAACTGCGACCCGGAATCCACGCTCAAACTGGGATGAGCTTTCCGCAAGACGGCCCCCAGGCACCCCCGGACGCAAACCTCAGCCATCTCTACATAGATCTCGATAGATTTGCCGAGAACTCAATCAGCGCATCTACCTGCGCATTTAAGAACCTAAACTCTCAGCAATAAGAAATCTTATATGAATTGACTTAGATTTTGTATATTCCGGCCCATAAGGGGATACACTACATCCTGAAAGACAAGCCGAAACACCGCTCGGCAGACCGCCGAGTCGGTGCAAACGCACAAGAGAGAGGGAATTTCTAATGGGCAAGATTCTTGGTATCGACCTTGGTACTACTAACTCCGCAATGGCCGTTCTCGAGGGCGGTTCTCCGACCATTATCGTGAACGCCGAGGGCGACCGCACCACCCCGTCCGTCGTGGGCTTCCGTGCCGACGGCGACCGCGTCGTGGGTAAGGCCGCTAAGAACCAGGCTGTCACCAACCCCAAGAACACCGTGTTCTCCATCAAGCGCTTCATGGGCCGCAAGTACTCCGAGTGCACCTCCGAGATCAAGACCGTGCCGTACGAGGTCAAGGAGGGCCAGGGTGGCCGTGCCGTCGTCGACATCGAGGGCAAGGACTACACCGCCGAGCAGGTGAGCGCCATGACGCTCGCGAAGATGAAGGCTGACGCCGAGAAGTATCTGGGCGAGACCGTCACCGACGCCGTCATCACCGTCCCGGCCTACTTCAACGACGCCCAGCGTCAGGCCACCAAGGACGCCGGTAAGATCGCCGGCCTCAACGTCAAGCGTATCGTCAACGAGCCGACCGCTGCTGCTCTTGCCTATGGCCTGGACAAGCAGGGCACCGACCAGCGCATCCTGGTCTTCGACCTGGGCGGCGGCACCTTCGACGTCTCCATCCTCGACCTCGCCGACGGCGTGTTTGAGGTTCTGTCCACCTCGGGCGACAACCACCTGGGCGGCGACGACTGGGATCAGCGCGTCATCGACTGGATGGCCGATAAGTTCCAGCAGGAGAACGGTGTCGACCTGCGTCAGGACCCCATGGCCCTGCAGCGTCTGAAGGAGGCCGCCGAGAACGCCAAGAAGGAGCTCTCCGCCGCCCAGCAGACCACCATCAACCTGCCGTTCATTACCATGAACCAGTCCGGCCCGCTGCACCTCAACTACACGCTGACCCGCGCCGAGTTCGAGAAGATCACCCGCGACCTGCTCGAGCGCTGCAAGCAGCCTGTCACCAACGCCCTGCGCGACGCCAAGCTTAAGCTCTCCGATCTGACCGAGGTCATCCTCGTCGGCGGCTCCACCCGTATGCCCGCCGTCCAGGAGCTCGTCAAGACTATGACCGGCAAGCAGCCCAACATGTCCGTGAACCCCGACGAGGTCGTTGCCGACGGCGCTGCCGTCCAGGGCGGCGTGCTCACCGGCGACGTCGAGGGCATCCTGCTGCTCGACGTTACCCCGCTGTCGCTGGGCGTCGAGACCATGGGCGGCATCATGACCAAGATGATCGACCGCAACACCACGATCCCGACCTCCAAGACCGAGGTCTACTCCACCGCTGCCGACAACCAGACCAGCGTCGAGATCAACGTGCTCCAGGGCGAGCGTGAGCTTGCCCGCGACAACAAGTCGCTCGGTAAGTTCCAGCTGACCGGTATCCCGGCTGCCCGCCGCGGCGTGCCGCAGATCGAGGTCACCTTCGACATCGACGCCAACGGTATCGTCAAGGTCTCCGCTAAGGACAAGGGCACCGGCAAGGAGCAGCAGATCACCATCTCCGGCTCCACTGCTCTGTCCGACGACGAAGTCGATCGTATGGTCAAGGACGCCGAGGCTCATGCCGAGGAGGACAAGAAGCAGAAGGAAGAGGTCGAGGTCCGCAACCAGACCGACAGCCTGTGCTACTCCACCGAGCAGACCCTCAACGAGCTGGGCGACAAGGTTTCCGCTGACGTGAAGTCCAAGGCCGAGGCCGCTATCGCCGACGCCAAGAAAGCGCTCGAGGGCTCTGACGTCGAGGCCATCAAGGCCGCCGGCGAGTCCCTGCAGTCCGTGGCCTATGAGCTGGCCCAGGTTGTCTACGCCGACGCTCAGCAGCAGACCGACGGTGCCGCCGGCGCCCAGCCTGCCGACGATGACGTCGTCGATGCCGACTACGAGGTTGTGGACGACGAGGACAAGTAATCATGTCCGCCCGTAAAGCTCGCACGGGGGCGGCTGCCGCTGGCGCCGCCCCCGTTGACTCTGAGGAGAAGGACGTGAAGATTCCCGTAGAGGCCGTCGACGATACCGAGGCCAACGAGGCCGCGGCCGCCGAGGCTGCCGAGAACCAGGTAGAGGATTCCAACAAGGAGGCGACGATGACCGAGGACGAGATGGTGGAAGCTGCTATCCGCGCCGGTGAGGAAGCCGCCGACAACGACTTTAAGCTCAAGTTCGAGCAGGCCCAAAAGGAGCTCGCCGACGTGCGCAGCGAGCTCGATGCTGCGGCAGAGGCTCAGAAGGCCGCAGAGGACAAGGCAAAGGACGCCACCGAGCGCACCGCCCGTCTGCAGGCCGACTGGGAGAACTTCCGTCGCCGCACCGCCAATGAGCGTATCGCCGAGCGCGAGCGCGCGACCGAGAAGCTTGTCACCGCGCTGTTGCCGGTGATCGACGATATCGAGCGCGCGATTGACCATGCCCGCAGTCAAGAGCTTTCCGACGACTTTAAGCAGTTCGTCGATGGCGTTGACGCGGTACATGCCAAGCTGCTCGACGTGTTCGCGCACGAGGGCGTTGAGCCAATCGACCCCAAGGGCGAGGCGTTCGATCCGCTCGAGCACCAGGCCGTGGGTCGCGTCGAGGACGCGTCGCAGTACGACGAGACCGTCAACGATGTGTACCAGAAGGGCTACCGCATGGCGGATCGCATCCTGCGTTCCGCGATGGTGACGGTGACCTACGGTGGCGAGAAGCGCCCCGCACCGGAGCCCGAAGCGGCACCCGAGGATGCTACGGCCGATACGGCCGAGAGCACCGAGGAGTAATTGAGAAGGGCCCCGGGGCAACACCCGGGGCCCTTTCTGGCCTAGTGCCATATGAAAGCATGAACCGTCGTCTGCATGGGCGGCGGACGTAACAGGAGAGGAGCTACGATGGCTGCAGGCAAAACCTTCTATGACATCCTGGGCGTATCCAAGAGCGCCTCCGACAAAGAGATCAAGAGCGCGTTTCGCAAGCTCGCGCAAAAATATCACCCCGATGCCGGCGGCGACGAGGCCAAGTT
>DBFOIV010000025.1:0-3268 GCA_048489175.1 Collinsella sp.
GCGTTAATCCGGCGGATACCGGAGGGCTTGAGCATGGCAAGCGAGGTATTCATGGGCAGACGCATGGCGTTCCTTTCGTAAGGGTTGCACTAGGATAGCGCGGCGGGGCGCCACCAGACGGTGTAACCTAAACGGAAACGAGCCGGAAAGGAGATGGCATGGAGACAATCGCGCGTGGCGACGTACCAAAAACACTACAAACCATTGCGTATATCAGTATTCCCAAGAGCGCCGATCTTGAGTTTTTGCTCTGGGACTTGCAGGATGCCATCGCCGCCTATGCTCAGCTTTCTGGCACCGCGCCCCCCCGCCCAATCGATTTGGAGGCGGATAATGCCGGCGCAGTCGATGGCATGGTGCTCGCTGTTGATGATGCATTTGATGATGAGGCCATGATCGCTGTCGAGCAGATACTCGATCGCCTTGGAAATACGGAGACACGCATCTATGTCGTCGTCCAGGCCGCGTCCAAAAACAACAGGCAGGCGGACGAAGCCCTCGACCGCCTGTATCGGGCATGTATTCTACGTGACCTACCATGGTGCGACGGCGTTGTCATCTGTGCCGGCAGCGGCATCGCAGCGCTTCGCCACTCCACGCGTATGGGCCTCTTGCGTCGGCCATTTTCGGAAGCGATGGATAAGCTTGTGGGCGCTGTGCGCATGGGCTGTTCCATTGAGCATGCGCAGCTGCTCGGCGGCGGCGATGCCGGTAGCGTCGATGTCGACGGCATGGTGCGCGTCAAGCCCGCGCTGCCCGCACCGATCTGGCGCGCCGTTATGAGACGTCTTGCCAAACACTCAAACTGCTAAATCGAAGAAGCCCGCCAATCAGCGGCGCCGTTCCACCGCTCGACAAGGCGTTCCAGACGCCACGCCGCATTGGCGGGACTTGTCGACGGCAGAACGATGGCCGGCAGCCCGGTGCGCTCTTGTAGATAGCGCTTGTAGAGCCGGCCAGCTGTACCACCGTTGCATATCACCTGCTCAATGGGAGCTGCGCCGGTAATGCGCTCGATATGTGCCGGCACAACGTTGCGGATGCTCGCGTCGCTCGAGCCCTTAATGTCGCAGCTCTCGATTGCATCCCACAGGGCCACGCCGCCGTTCAGCAGCATGGCCCGCTTGGCGGCAATGGAGGCATCGAGCGTCGCGGGCTCACCGCTTGCCAAAGGATCGCCCTCGTTGGGCGGCACAGGCATACCGAGGCACGTGGCCATCACACGCCAAAAGCGATTCTGAGGGTTGCCGTAATAAAAGGCATTAGCGCGCGACAGCACCGAGGGAAACGATCCGAGCACCAAAACGCGCGAGTGCTGGTCGAACACGGGCTCAAACCCATGCTCAATATGTTGGTAGCCCTCGTCAGACGCGGCCATGGGCTAGGCTCTCAACAGATAGCGCACCTCGTAGGGCGCAAGCTCGAGAGTACCCGTCAGCTCGACCGTGGGCGCATCGTCGGCAAGCAAATCGACAAAGGAGCTGTTGAGCTCGCCGGCGCCAAAGGTGTAAGGCTCGTCCACGGCGTTCACCGCCACGAGCACCGTCGCGTCGTCGCAGGCGCGCTCGAACAGCAGCTGCTTGTTCTGGATCACCACATTGCGATAGGCACCGTAGTTGAGAGCACGGGCCGCCGCGTCGTCGGCCGAACGAAGGTGTGCGAGCTGCGTGATGAACGCCGTCAGTTCGTTGGGCGCAGGCTCATCGAGCGCAGGGCGCAGCGCCCAGTCGCCATCGGGGCCGCCCTTTTCGCCAGCAATTCCCCACTCGCTGCCATAGTAGACGCACGGGATGCCCGGCATGCCAAAGAGCATGCCATAGGCGGGACGCAGGCACGACTTGTCAGTGAGGATGCTTGCCAGTCGCGGCACGTCGTGGTTGTCAACAAACGACAGCAGGTGCTTGCCGCGGTAGATGCACCAGGGGTCGCCGCCAAACTGACGGTGCAGCGAGTGTGCAATCTCGAACATGTTGACCGAGTTAAAGCTGGAGTACAGGCCCTTGTAACACTCGTAGTTGGTGCAGGAGTCGAGCATCTCGTCGTTGACGATCTGGTTGTAATCGCCGTGGAGCGTCTCGCCGATCAGCACGAAGTCGGGCTTGAGCTCACGGGCGAAGCTATGCAGACGACGCATGAAGTCGCGGTCGAGCATATAGGCAACGTCCAGGCGCAGGCCGTCGACGCCAAAGACCTCGGCCCAGCGGTGCACGGACTCAAGCAGGTAATTGACCACGGCAGGGTTTTGCAAGTTGAGCTTCACGAGCTCAAAATGGCCTTCCCAACCCTCGTACCAAAAGCCGTCGCCGTAGCAGGAGTCGCCATCAAAGCTAATGTGGAACCAGTCCTTGTACGGCGAGTCCCACTTACGCTCCTGCACATCGCGAAAGGCCCAAAAACCTCGGCCGACGTGGTTGAATACGGCATCGAGCACCACGCGGATGCCATGGGCATGCAGCGTGTCGCATACGGCGGCAAAGTCGGCGTCCCCACCCAGGCGGCGGTCGATGTGGCGCAGGCTGCGTGCATCGTAGCCGTGGCTATCAGATTCGAGCGGCGGGTTGATGAGCACAGTGCCAACGCCGAGTTCCTGCAGGTAGTCGGCCCATTGGGCAATCTTCATGATGGGGGCATCGGGGCTGGGTGCAGTGCCGGCAGCTTGAGAGAGTTCGTCCTCGGCAACGGGTGCGGCATTCTCGCGCGGAGCTCCGCAAAAGCCCAGCGGATAAATCTGGTAGAACGTCGTCTCGTATGCCCACATAGCAACCTCCCGGTAAGCTCAACATAACGACATCCATTGTATGTCCAGCTTGTATCCTCTCCCCCAAAATAAGTTGCGGTGGAATATTTACTGCCTGGGCCGTCAGAGGCCATAAACAGGAACAATTCCACCGCAACTGATGAGGGGACGTGATTAGGCGACGGGCCTTGCGCGGCGTATGGCCGGGAACAGCACGGTGATGGCGAGGATGACGCCCACGACGGCAATCGCCCCGCCCGCGAAGCCGATCCAAGCGATACCGGGACCCGAAACCACGGCGCCGCCGATTGCGGTGCCCGTGCCAATACCGAGGTTAAACAGGCCCGAGAAGATCGACATGGCGACGGCCGACGAATCTGCCGACGTGCACTTGATGAGCTCGGCCTGAAACGCCACGTTAAAGGCCGTGGCGCAGCAACCCCACAGTGCGCAGACGGCAAGCACTGTCACGAGCGACGATGCGGCCGGCCCCATGAGCAGCAGGGCCACCGGCACGCCGGAGAGCGTGAT
>DBFOIV010000026.1:0-4534 GCA_048489175.1 Collinsella sp.
TCCAGACCCGCACGGGCCATCTTGGGCTCAACGCGGGCGTACAGGTCTTCCATGTCGCGCCGATTGGTGAACAGTGTGAGCACCGATCCGCCCATGGCAAGATGGGCGTCGACCAGCACGCGCTCGAGCGCCGTAAGATAGCTCTCACGATCGCGCTGATCGGGGATATCGCCCGCAACGACTACAGCCATGTTCGAATCGAAGTCGTAGCTCGAGTCCAAGTGCAACGATGAGGATGTTGAAGCACCGATGCGATCGAGGCCGACCGCGTGGTTAAAGTGTTCAAAGCTTTTGGACACCGTCATGGTCGCCGAGGCAAAGATAGCCGTGTGAACCTCGGGCAGCCACTCGGTTGCCAAGGCCTCGCCAATGTCGATGCGCTCTGCGGTCATTGACTCTCCGCCGGCACGCAACCTGCGATTGACCTGCAGCGAATACACGTAGTGTTCATCGGTGCCATCAATGATGAGTTTGAGGTTCTCGGCCAGCTCGTGCAGGCGGCGCGAGATATCACCCAGGTCGACAACAACCTCGGGCTTGTCGGCGGCGACGGCTTGCACCAGCGCGTCGACGCTCTTGTCAGCTTGTTCCAATGCGTCGATGGCAGCGTAGGCCGACTGTAAGAAATCATTCCAGTCGTCAGATTCGCGCAACTCGGGGCCAATCCATAGATTGGCATTGTCATAACCCCCACGGGCACGGCGGCCGAGCTCGCGAACGCCATCGAACACGTCGGCGATTGCCATGCTCGCGCGCGCAACCGTCGACGTCGCCTTGGCAGTAAGGCCCAGATAGAGCGTAGAGCCCTCGGAGGTTGCCAAATCACGGGAAACCTGGCTTAGCGCGCCGGTGCTCGAGCCACCCAGGCGCTCAAACAGAACGCGTGATTCGTCCGCCGACACCACGCGCGCCCACTGACGGCGCGCCTCGCGCTCGATGGAATGGGCCTCGTCGATTACCCAATGACGAATCGGAGGCATAATCCTGCCCTCGGCCGCGACATTGCGGAACAGCAGGGAATGGTTGGTGACCACCACATCGGCATGCGCCGCACGACGACGAGCGCCGTGGACCAAACATTTATCAGGGAAAAACGGGCAGAGGCGACGAGCACACTCGCGCGAGGCCGTCGTAAAGTCGGGGCGGTTGACGCTGCGCCACCGAATGCCAAGCGAGTCGAGGTCGCCATCGGCTGATTGGCAGACGTACGCCATAATGACCGCGACCGCCGTGAGCGTGTCCGCCGGATCGCGCTTGGTGGTAATCTCGACCTGGCCGCGGCTCATGCGCTCAAGCTTGCGCAGGCACGGATAGTGGTCATACCCCTTGAGAGCGCAAAATGACAGACCACCGTCTAGTTGCTCGGCAAGTTTTGGCAGCTCATGGTACATGAGCTGGTCGGCAAGATTGTTCGATTTGGTCGCAATACCAACCGTGATGTTGTTACGGCGTGCTGCCTCGGCAAAAGGCACCAGATAGGCCATCGATTTGCCGACGCCCGTGCCCGCCTCAATTACGCGATGTGTGCCCGTGACCAGCGCATCGCGGACCTCGAGCGCCATCGCGATCTGCTCATCACGCGGCTCGTAAGTGGGATACATGCGATTGACCAGGCCACCCGGCGCATAGTCTGCCTCAATCTCCTCACGACTCGGCATCTTGAGGACCGGCAGTTCGTCGGCGTCCACCCGATCGTCGGCGCGATCGGCCTTGAGAACGTCAGCACGAGCGGCGCTGAGAGAGAAGATAGAACCAGGGTTCTGCCCCGCCAAGAATGAGAAGATAGGACGATAGGACCAAGGCACATCCGGATGCATGTCGGCTAGGCGCGCCATGAGGCCCTGGGGCAAGTCGGTGAGCGCCACGAGCAACACACGCCATACTCCACACAGGGCGTCGACGTCGGCATTGGCACGGTGTGATACCGAGTCACAGCCAAACAGATCGGCCATAAAAGACAGCTTGTGCGAGGCCAGGCGCGGAAGCGCGATGCGCGACAGCGCCAGCGAATCGATCCAGATATCGCTCACGTTGACGCCGCCTTTGACCGACTCGATAAACGAGCGATCGAACGTGGCGTTATGTGCGATCACCGGGCAACCACCGACAAAATCGGCGAGAGCGGCGACGGCCTCAGCGGCCGACGGGGCATCTGCCACATCGGCATTTGTAATGCTCGTGAGCTCGGTAATCTCGGCGGGAATTAGCTGCTTGGGATGCACGAAGGTATCGAAGCGGTCGACGATCTCGCGGCCCGAAAGACGGGCCGCCGAGATCTCGATCAGCTCGTTGTCCTGCACCGAAAGACCTGTGGTCTCGGTATCGAGGACAATCACATCTTCCTCGATAAGGCCGAAGGACTGCGTTTTGGCGCGTTCGGCAAGCGTGGCATAGGAGTCGATGACAAACTGCGGCGTTCCTGACGAAACCGCGTCCTCGATTAGCATGCAATGCCCGCTCGACGAAGGCCCATACGGATCAGGCTGTCACAGACCTGCGGGAACGTCATGTCGTCTGTGTGGCGAATCTCATCCGGATACAGCGACGTATCGGTCATGCCGGGAATGGTGTTGGTCTCGAGGATGACGGGGCCGTCCTCGCTCACGATAAAATCGCTGCGCGAGATGCCCAGGCAACCGAGGGCCTTGTGAGCAGCACAGGCAAGCTCCTGAGCGCGAGCGTAATTCTCGGGTGAAATCTGCGCCGGAATACGATGGATGTCCGTAGGGTCGACATACTTCACGTCCAGATCGTAGAACTCACAGTCCTCGGGCTTGCGAATCTCGACAATCGGCAGGGCGCGCACGTCGTCCTCGCCGTACACGCCGACGGTGATCTCGGTACCCTCGATGCACTTCTCGACCAGCACTTTGTCGCCGTACTCAAACGCCTTGGCAATTGCCGCGGGCAGCTCGGAGGGCTCATGGACCAGGGAAATGCCATAGCTGGAACCGTTGACGGCCGGCTTCACAAAGCAGCGCTCGCCACAGACCTCGACGATATGATCGATATCGACTTCATCGCCCACCTCGAGCGCAAGGCCGGGGGCAATGGGGATGCCCGCCTTGGCGTATAAGAGCTTAGAGACCTCCTTGTCGGCACCGCAGGCGCTGGCAAGCACGCCCGAGGCCGTGTAGGGGATACCCAGGGTCTCCATGGCACCCTGCATGGCGCCATCCTCGCCGCCGGCACCGTGCATGGCGATAAACGCCACGTCAAAGCCGCCGGTCGCCATGGTTACCATAAAATCATCAGCGGCCGTGTCGAGCAGCTCCACCGAGGTGTAGCCGGCTTCCTTCAGTGCCACCACAACGTTCTTTCCCGAATTGAGCGAGATCTCGCGCTCGGCGGAATGACCGCCCGCCAAGACCGCTACGTGCATGTTCTCTAGGCTTTTACCCGGCATGGGCAGACTCCTCCTCTATAATTTCTGCAGCTGATACCATATTGTAGCGATACCCTCTACGTTTCCCCAAAATCGAAAGGCTTCCATGAATCCCAGGACTAAATCTCAGGACATTCGCGACTTGAGCCAAAACGATATTCGCGAGCTCGTGGCCGAACTTGGCCAGCCAGCCTTCCGCGCGAAGCAGCTCATCGAATGGGTCTTTGAGAAGAACGTTTGTTCGTTTGACGATATGACCAACCTTCCCAAGGCTTTCCGCGAGCAGCTTAAAGAGGCTTTTGCCTTTGACACGCCGACTGAACTAACCAAGCAGGTTTCCAAAGATGGCTCTCGCAAGTATCTGCTCGAGTGCCACGACGGCGTTTCCGTCGAGACTGTCGGTATGCCCCGTCGTAACAAGCTTTCCGTCTGCGTTTCCACCCAGGCTGGCTGTGGCATGGGCTGCGCCTTTTGCGCTACCGGTCTCAACGGCCTCAAGCGCTCTCTGACCGCTCAAGAGATCGTCGACCAGGTACTTCATGTATCCAACGACTTTGGCGAGCGCGTCACGAGCGTTGTCTTCATGGGCCAGGGCGAGCCGTTTGCCAACTACGACGAGGTTCTCAAGGCGTTGCGAATCCTCAACGACCCCGATGGCATCGGTATCGGTGCTCGTCACCTCACCGTCTCTACCAGCGGCGTTATTCCCGGTATTCGCAAATTTGCCGACATCCCCGAGCAGTTCACGCTTGCCGTTTCCCTGCATTCCGCCATCCAGTCGACGCGCAATAAGCTCATGCCCGGTGTTAAGAAGTACACGCTGCTTCGCCTTCACGAAGCGCTTCAGCTCTACACCGAGAAGACCGGCCGCCGCCCGACCTATGAGTATGCCATGATCGAAGGCGTCAACGATACGAATCCCGAAATGCAGGCGCTCTGCGACTTCTGCGAGGGAACGCTGTGCCACGTTAACCTCATTCAGCTTAACGACATCGAGGGTAGCCCGCTCAAGCCGTCGCCGATTCATAAGGTTGAGGATCTTCAGCGTCGTCTTGAGTCCCGTGGCATCGAGACCACGATTCGTAACTCCCGTGGTAACGATATTGACGCCGCTTGCGGACAGCTGAAGCAGCGCTTCAAAGTTCAGAA
>DBFOIV010000027.1:0-9821 GCA_048489175.1 Collinsella sp.
GCAGCACCGACTTGCGCAGGCGGCCGGGCAGCGCGGCGTCGAGCTCCTCGCGGGCGTCCTCGAGCTCACCGTACTCCTCGACCAGGGGCATGAGCTCGTTCACCCGCTCGACGATGCGGCGCTGCTCGGCGAGAGGCGGAATCGGAAGAAATAGCTCTTTTAGCACTGCTGCTTTGATTCCTTTTGCGGTCGTCCCCGTGGCATGATCCTTAACTTGAATTTGGAACAGTGGAGATAGAATTATTTGGCAGAACAGGGCATTGTCTGGACCAACTGTGCCGTAATTCTGAAGGGTAATGACACGCTGTCCACAGCTGCAACGTTTCATTTCGCATATCGCGCAATACCCCATCGGGGCTTCGGTTGTAAACAGCAAATCGCCACGGTGGGTCTCTCCGCGAGACAAGCGTGTTGCATATTCGTCTTCTGAAATATACTCCTCGCGTGTGTAATCAATATAGCCTTGGCGAATGTTGCTCGCAGTCATTAGTCGAACACCTGAAGGTGATTTGTGAGGTGTTTTACCCCTGTAATCAATGAAGTTATATACGGTTTCCAGCCTTGCCCAAGCCCACCCCTCGGGCAGCTCCTCAAACGGCACTTCGTTCGCGATGCACTTATCGCTAGTCACGCGACCCTTGGCATCCACCTTCTTCTCATAGGGGGAGCCATCGGAACCGGATTGGCTTTCAACTGTATTCGCGACAAGCGTTGTAAAATCTAGTGAAACGAGCATCCCGGTTGCTCCAGCGCTTCGATGCTCTGGTCTTTAGCGTCTTTCGTTCAGTGGGGGACTGACCGCAAGCGGCGTAAACAAGAAAGGGGACAAGCGTAAATGAAAGCAACCGAGGCGAATCTGCTCGACCTTATGGGCGTGGCGAAGATGCAGTTTGTCATTCCCGTGTACCAGCGAGTTTACTCGTAGAGTGTAAAAGAGTGCGAGGTGCTTTGGGATGACGTCATGCGAGCGGGTCGTGATGGCGTATCGCACTTCGTGGGGTCAATGCTTTATATCCCCGAGTCCGAGAGCTCTGCCACGAGCATTTCGCGCGTGCTTCTGATTGACGGACAGCAGCGCATGACGACGTTTTCGTTGATGATTGCAGCTTTGGCTGACTATTTGGAGAGCAACCCCGACAAGGCTGGCTTCCTTGGCGACCTCAAAATCTCGGCGCTGAGGAAAAATTACCTCTTTAACGATGACGACTACAACGGTCTGGCACGCTACAAGCTGGTGCTCTCGCAGGACGATAAAGAGACGCTGTTCTCCATCGTGTCTGGGGCTCCCGTGCCAGATGAAAAATCGGATCGGATTGTCGAGAACCATGCGTTCTTCCGCGAGAAGATGCGTGGTAAATCATTTGACCCGGCAAGGCTTTGGGCGGGGCTAAACCGCGTGCAGGTCATCGACACTAAGCTCACCGCTGGCGTTGATAATGCCCAGCTCATATTTGAGTCCATGAACTCCAAGGGCAAGCCGCTCACGCCCATTGACCTCATCCGTAACTACGTTCTAATGTCGCTTCCCAACGACGAACAGACCAAGCTTTATGAGGGTTATTGGCATCCACTCGAGTGCTTGTTCGGAAAAGGCGGCGAGGACGAGTTCAATGCATTTATCTGGTACTGGCTGTGGCTTAAAGTTCCCAATAGGATGCCGAAGGAGAACGAGGCCTACTACGAGTTTAAGCGCTATTTCGCCGACGACTACGATGGTGACACCGAGGGCCTGCTTAAGGAGCTGCGCGGGTATGCACATAGATACGCCAGTCTGTTCCTTGGTAAGGAGAAGGACGACGGACTGCGCCGAGTGTTCGGCAGAATCGTAAGCCTCGACGTGAAGCAGATAAGGCCCCTCTTAATGTTGCTTTATTCGGTTTACGAGGGGAATGGACTAGACCGCAATGCGTTTTTACGTATCTGCGAGACTATCGAGTCGTTTCTGTTCAGGCGAGCGGTTTGCGGCAGACTTACCACGGGCCTAAATAATTTCTTTGCCGGCATGTATCGCAATCTCGAGCAGCAGGACGATATCGAGGAGTACGTTACGGCGATGCTCCTTATCCACAGCAGCGGTATGACCGCATACTTTCCGACAGACGAGCATTTTGTCGAGGAGTTTAAGACGCGTGACTGCTACAACCGCTTCTCTAAAAAGCGCTATTACCTGGAACGCATGGAGAACTGGCACCACCCGAAGGAGTCCATCTCAGCCGACGATTACCAGATCGAGCACATCATGCCCCAGGCGATCGATGATGAGCACGGCTGGAAGGAATCGCTTGGTGAGAACTGGGAAGACGTCCACGACAGGCTGTGCAACAACTTGGGAAATCTTACGCTGACGGGCTACAACCAGGAGTACTCAAACCGGTCGTTCTCGGACAAGCTCAATCTGCCTGACGTCGGATTTAAGTGCAGCCCGCTCTACCTAAACAAATCGATTGTCTCGCATGAAAAATGGGGTGAGGAAGAGATTGGGCAGCGCGCGGACGAGCTGGCGAAAGAAGCGTGCGAGATATGGAAGTATCCCGACCTTCCGGCAGACGTCGTCGACAAGTACCGTCCTTCTCGTGGGGAGTCTGACGAGGCTCCTGTCTGGACTCTGCAGGAGAACCACCCCACCTTTGCCGAAGGTGGGCTCAATCAGAAGCTTTTCGATGAGGTGCGCGAGTCCGTTCTGAGTGGTAACCCTTCGTGGGAGTCCTACATAGCTAAGTACTATGTAGGCTTCAGGTCGGGCAAGCGAAAACTGCATGCCGTGCTAGAAGGCAGGACCAGCAACGGTGGTTGGATTGCCGTTGGCTTGGCAAAGAGTGTGGATGATCTAACGGATCCAGAGGACATGTGCCAGGACAAGCGTACGCAGGGTGGATTTGGCCCGGGCTTACCCACTTACGTTGCGCTTCGGAATGTCGATGACATTCCTGCGGTACTCGATCTCATAAAGCAGTGCTAGGTTGAAGGCCGGGAATCTAGTTCCCGGCCCTTGCCAGCTCAAAATCGTCGATGGCTCGTCCGCCCGTCTACACCCTTACGATCCTGCGGGCCGCACTCAGCAGCTCGTACTCCCTCTGGCTCCACTGGTACAGCTCGGTCGCGCGTACGGCGTCGCGGCACAGGTCCAGAAACACCTCGGCGCCCTCGCAGAAGCACTCGCGGGCAAAGGCGCCGGATCCGTCCGCAACGCACGCGCCGTCGGCAAAGAACTTCCAGCTGGACGGCTCGCGCGAGTCGTCTCCGAGCAGCTTGATCTGCAGAACATGTGGGCCGCCAGCGGCACATGGCCCTTCTTCCAACGCCTGCACCGTAAAGCGCATCTGGAGGGACAGAGTATAAAATCCGGAAAAGTGTCGAAATGGGCACCTTAAAACTTCGGAAAAGTGTAGCTGGATGACAAAACAGCACTTAGAAGCTGGTGCTGGATGCGGGATCCTGTGGCCGCCTTCAGCCCTCGCTACTCGTCGTCCCCGTCGTTGGGGTCGCCCTTGAGGGTGTTGATGTCCAGGTACTGGTTATCGTCCTCTTTTTGCTGGGTCTCCGACTCCGCTTGGGTGGGGCCGCGGAACAGCTGGAATCCCTCAAACGCAATGACACCGAGCAGGGCAATGACAATGGCGATAAAGGCAACCTTGACTGCCTGCGGAAATTCCGAGAAACGCAGCGCCTTTTCCTTGGCGTAATAATCGGCGAAGCGCTCTTCGCCCGTGCTTTTGGTATACGCCGGCGCGGACGCGGCCTCCGGGTCATATTCCGGTGCAGGCGTGGCAGCGTACGGATCGTTGAGATAATCGCTCGATGCGGTGCCATAATCCTCGGTCTCGATGCGACCGTTGCCAGCATAGCCATCGGAATAATCGGAATATGCTGCACCGCCCTCATAGTCCACGGCGCTCGTGTTGGCGGCAAAAAGCGGGTTAACTGGAACGTCGAGCGCCGGCATGCCGGTAGAGGTCTCATCCAGATCGGTTGCAGCCCAGGAATCGTAGGCAACCTGATGGGCAACGGGCTCATCGAGCCTTGCGACCGGAGGCTTGCGTGCCGCAGGAACAGGCAACTGCTGGGCGCTGTACACAACGGTGCTGTCGGCCGATTTGCCCTGCGTCGCTGCAGCGAGAAATGCCGCCGTCTCGGACGGGTCGCTTGCGGGGCGGGGAGCGGGTGTGGGCGCCGAAGTGGGTGCGAGCGTAGGCGCGGGCGTCGAAACAGGCGACTGCGCAGGAGTCGGCGCAGATGCGGTCTTAGGCGCAAGTGCGGGATTGGGGCTTGACGGGCGAGCGCCGCCGCCCATGAGTTCGTCGGCGGTCCACGGGCGATCATCCATCACGTCGTCAAGGCTCAGCGAAAACAAGTCGTCTTCACTCTCATCGAACATGCGGTGCACATGTCCACCAATTGCCGGAATCAATCCGCGACCGGTGCATGATGCCTTGCTCAACGCCATTCTGTTCCATCCTTTCGAAATACTAATGACATCGATTATATGGAACTTCCCAAGCTGCTCGGTCTTGGATTCGTGCTTTCCAGAACTCGCGCCCAAAAGGGGAGGGGCAATCCAGGCGAGTGCCTACTTGTCGCCGGCTGCCGCCTTGGCCTCATTGAGGTAGCTATAGAAGCTGTACTTGGAGATGCCAAAGAACTCGCAGGCGCGCTCGCTCGACTTGGAAATGAGGAAGGCGCCGCGACGGTCGAGGTAGCCAATGGCACGAATGCGCTCGTCTTTGGTCATGAGCGCCGCGGGCTTGCCCACAAACTGCTCGCACTCGTGCAGCAGGTCCTCGAGCAGGTCGCCGATGTTCTTGGTAATGGGCTCGGGCTCGGTATAGCCCGTGCCGCCGGTGCCGGTAAAGGCATCGAGCGAGCGCTCAAAAGCCTTCATGAGCGTAATGTCAAAGTTAATGCCCAAAATGCCGACGGGTTTGCCCTCATCGTTGCGGATAAAGATCGTCGACGATTTGAGCAGCTTGCCGTCGGCGGTTTTGGTGAGGTATGGCTCGCGGTCGTGCACGTCGGTGGTGTCCTCGTGCATGGACTCAAACACGATATGGCTGGGGCCGTCACCCAGTTTACGCCCGCTGACGTGGCCGTTTTCGATCACTACGATGGAGTGGTCCACGTCCTCGGTTTCCAGATCGTGGACGACGACTTCGCAGTTGGGGCCAAATTGGAGCGCCAGACCGTGTGCAAGGCGCTTATAAAACTCAATCTGTGACGGGGTCATGGGTGCCTTCCTAAAAATTAGTTTGGGCTCACTGTGCCATAAACCACACTTGACCGCAAACAAATCCATCAACAAGGCAATTCATGACCGTTCGGCGGCGAAAAAGTACCGATTGCGGCAACAAACAATTCGTTAGGTATGCCAATCAAAAAGTGTGATAGAACATTACTAACAAACTTTTTGTTTGGCATCCACATAAAAGTTCAGCCGTGTGAATGGGATCGGGCTGAAACGCGTATGCGGGGGCCGGCAAGAGAGGACTTAAGGAGTTCACCGTATGGCCGATAAGATCCAGTGGGCGGGCAACACGATGCCCAAGAGCGATGACAAGCACTTGGGAATCATGAGTCTCGACCACGTGAAGAAGGCCCGTGCCTTCCACCAGTCGTTCCCTCAATATACCGTCACCCCGCTTGCCCGCCTGGACGGTCAGGCTGCGCGCCTGGGTCTGTCCAACCTGTGCGTTAAGGACGAGAGCTATCGCTTTGGCCTCAACGCCTTTAAGGTTCTGGGCGGCTCGTTTGCCATGGCCAACTACATTGCCGACGAGACCGGCAAGGACGTTGCCGACTGCACCTTCGATTACCTGACCTCCGATCAGCTGGCCGAGGACTTTGGCCAGGCTACCTTCTTTACCGCCACCGACGGCAACCATGGCCGCGGCGTGGCATGGGCTGCCAACAAGCTGGGCCAGAAGGCTGTCGTGCACATGCCCAAGGGTTCCACCAAGCCCCGCTTCGATAACATTGCCGCCGAGGGCGCCACGGTGACCATTGAAGAGGTCAACTACGACGAGTGCGTGCGCATGGCCGCCGCCGAGGCCGACGCCTGCGAGCGCGGCGTCATCGTTCAGGACACCGCCTGGGAGGGCTACGAGAAGATCCCGTCCTGGATCATGGAGGGTTACGGCACCATGGCTTCCGAGGCTGCCGAGCAGCTGCGCGAGATGGCCATCAACCGCCCGACGCACGTGTTTGTCCAGGCTGGCGTGGGTTCGCTCGCCGGCGCCGTGGTGGGCTACTTCACCAACCTGTATCCCGATAACCCGCCCACCTTCGTCGTGGTTGAGTGCGCGCCTGCCGCCTGCCTGTACAAGGGCGCTGCCGCCGGCGACGGTGACCCGCGCATCGTGGACGGCGACATGCCCTCCATCATGGCCGGTCTGTGCTGCGGTGAGCCCAATATCCTGGGCTGGGATATCCTGCGCAACCACGCCACCGCCTTCGTGTCCTGCCCCGACTGGGTCACCGCTCGCGGCATGCGCACCCTGGGCGCTCCCGAGAAGGGCGACCCGCGCGTCATCTCCGGCGAGTCCGGCGCTGTGACCACCGGTCTGGTCGAGACTCTCATGCTCGATCCCGAGTACGCCGAGCTCAAGGAACTCATCGGCCTGGACAAGACGAGCTCCGTGCTCTGCTTCTCCACCGAGGGCGATACGGATCCCGACCAGTATCGCCGCATTGTTTGGGAAGGCGAATATCCCACTTGCTAATCGTTGGGGCGGAGTAAATAGGTATCGCTCCGCCACCTCACAGGTAGATTCCTTCGTTTGAAAGGTTATGAACAATGGCTAAAGAACTCGATTTCGACGCTATCAAGGCTGCTGCTGAGTCTCATCGTGCTGATATGACTCGCTTCCTGCGCGCTATGATCTCCCATCCCTCTGAGTCCTGCGAGGAGGGTGAGGTTGTTGCCTGCATCAAGGCCGAGATGGAGAGCCTTGGCTATGACGAGGTCAAGGTCGACGGCCTGGGCAACGTCATGGGCTTTATGGGCGAGGGCGACAAGATCATCGCCATCGACTCCCACATCGACACCGTCGGCATCGGCAACATCGAGAACTGGGATGCCGATCCTTATGAGGGCTACGAGACCGACGAGATCATCTACGGCCGCGGCGGCTCCGACCAGGAGGGCGGCATGGCTTCTGCTACCTATGCTGCCAAGATGATGAAGGACATGGGCCTCATCCCCGAGGGCTACAAGATCATGGTCGTCGGCACCGTCCAGGAAGAGGACTGCGACGGCATGTGCTGGCAGTACATCTACAACAAGGACGGCATTAAGCCCGAGTTCGTCATTTCCACCGAGCCCACCGACGGCGGCATCTACCGCGGTCACCGCGGCCGCATGGAGATCCGCGTCGACGTTCACGGCACCTCCTGCCACGGCTCCGCTCCCGACCGCGGCGACAACGCCATCTACAAGATGGCCGACATCATCGCCGACGTCCGCGCCCTCAACAACAACGGCTGCGACGAGTCGACCGACATCAAGGGTCTCGTCAAGATGCTCGACCCCAAGTACAATCCCGAGCACTTCGAGGATGCCCGCTTCCTGGGCCGCGGCACCTGCACCGTCAGCCAGATCTTCTACACCAGCCCCAGCCGCTGCGCCGTGGCCGATTCCTGCGCCATCTCCATCGACCGTCGCATGACCGCCGGCGAGACCTGGGAGTCCTGCCTGGACGAGATCCGCAACCTGCCGGCCGCCAAGAAGTACGGCGACGACGTGAAGGTCTCCATGTACATGTACGACCGTCCGTCCTGGACCGGCGAGGTCTACGAGACCGAGGCTTACTTCCCCACGTGGATCAACAAGGAGACCGCTCCGCACGTCAAGGCTCTCGTCGACGCCCACAAGGCCATGTTCGGTGACGAGCGCATCGGCTGCGAGCCCAGCATGGACAAGCGCACCGGTCGCCCGCTGTGCGACAAGTGGACCTTCTCCACGAACTGCGTTTCCATCCAGGGCCGCTACGGCATCCCCTGCGTGGGCTTTGGCCCGGGTGCCGAGTCTCAGGCTCACGCTCCCAACGAGGTCACCTACAAGGACGACCTGGTCACCGCTGCCGCCATGTACGTGGCTGCCCTGAACCTCTACGATCCGAGCCAGGCCGATGGCGACGCCACCGTGTTCCGCGCCGGTCTGACCAACAACAAGATCGATTAGTCCCATTCCTCGATTTTGTTGAGCCGGGGGCTGCTCGTGTCCCCGGCACCCCCTGTTGACTTGGGGCCCGCGGTCGTTATCTCCCATGCTTCCTCAACGGTGGCGGGTCCTCGTCATGGTGCTCTGCATGTTCTGCCACACGCGCATGCCGGAGCACATCTACTCATTGCGATCGTTTCATCTTTAGAAAGGACATTTCCATGGACGCTAAGTTTACCGAGCTCGTCGAGCAGCTGAACGGCCTCGATTTTAAGGGTATGTACGGTAGCGACTTCCTGCACACTTGGGACAAGACCACCGACGAGCTCAAGGCGCTCTACATCGTCGCCGACGCCCTGCGCGAGCTGCGTGAGAACAACGTTTCGTCCAAGATCTTCGACTCGGGCCTGGCAGTCTCCCTGTTCCGCGACAACTCTACCCGTACGCGCTTCTCTTTCTCTAAGGCCGCCAACCTGCTCGGCCTTGAGCTGCAGGACCTGGACGAGAAGAAGTCCCAGATCGCCCACGGCGAGACCGTCCGCGAGACCGCTACCATGATCTCCTTCATGGCCGACGTCATCGGCATCCGCGATGACATGTACATCGGCAAGGGCGATGCCTACATGGCCGAGGTCTCCGAGTCCGTGCAGCAGGCCTACGAGGACGGCGTTCTGGATCACCGTCCCACGCTCATCTCCCTGCAGTCCGATTCCGACCACCCCACGCAGTCCTCTGCCGACATGCTCTACCTCATCAACGAGTTTGGCGGCCTCGAGAACCTCAAGGGCAAGAAGGTTGCCGTCACCTGGGCCTATTCGCCCTCTTACGGCAAGCCGCTGTCCTGCCCGCAGTCGCTGATCAGCCTGCTGCCCCGCTTTGGCATGGACGTCACCCTTGCTCACCCCGAGGGCTACGACCTCATGCCCGAGGTCGTCGAGCGCGCCAAGGGCTATGCCGCCGAGTCCGGCACTACCTTTAAGCAGGTCAACACCATGGCCGAGGCCTTCGAGGGCGCCGACATCGTGATCCCCAAGAGCTGGGCTCCGTTTGCCGCCATGGAGAAGCGTACCAATCTGTACGCCGAGCGCGACGACGCCGGCATCGCTGCGCTCGAGAAGGAGCTGCTCGCCCAGAACGCCACCCATCAGGATTGGTGCTCCACGACCGAGCTCATGGAGAATACCGCCAACGGCCAGGACACTATCTTTATGCACCCGCTGCCCGCCGACATCTCCGGTGTCTCCTGCGAGCACGGCGAGGTTAACGCCGACGTCTTCGACATGCACCGTGTGGGCATGTACAAGGAGGCCAGCTACAAGCCGTACGCCATCGCAGCCATGATGTTCCTGCAGAAGGTTGCCGATCCCGCCGCTACCCTCAAGGCCCTCGACGAGCGCAACACCGCCCGTTGGCTCCAGGCCTAAAGCTGGGCTGAGGTAAGCCATGTAAAGGGGGCGCTCTGCCAACCGGCGGGGTGCCCTTTTTTGCATCGCGGGCGTGCGGGATAGGCGCTTTCGATGTGGATGCCCGCGGCGCGAGTTATGGGTACGATGGTTTCAGGGGAGGTATCACCATGAAACTTGGATGCGTCATTATGGCTTCGGGCGAGGGCAAGCGGTTTGGCTCTAACAAGATGCTTGCCGATATCTATGGCGAGCCGCTGATTGCC
>DBFOIV010000028.1:0-13821 GCA_048489175.1 Collinsella sp.
ACCGAATACGCCAGGCCAATGTGCGAGTAGTCGATCTCGCCCTTCGCAACCATGTGGTCAATAAAGGCGCGGGCGCACTTGAGCATAGAGCCGCGGAACTTCTTGGTCGCCACGAACTTGCCGCCCGTCACCTCAATGCAGGGCTTAATCTTGAGCAGATGTGCGCCAAGGAATGCGACGTTGGACAGACGACCGCCTGCCTTAAGGAAGGCTAGGTCGGTAGGAACAAAGCCCAGCAGCACACGGTCCATGACGGAGTTCGTAAATGCAAAGATCTCGTCGACGGTGGCATCGGGGTGAGCCTCGATGTATTTGGCAGTCTCGACGACAACGAGCGACTGGCCCACCGAGACAAAACGCGTGTCCATGGAGTAGACGTAGTCGCGACCCTTGGCGGCGATCTTCGATGATTGATGTGAGCAGGTCGTGGCCTCGGAATACGCGAGATGCAGAATAGTCGCATCGGGCTGCTCAGCGTGAATGCGGTCGTACACGTGAGCAAAATCCGCAGGCGCGCAGCCACTGGTCTTGGGCATCACGCCAAACTCGTTGCAGCGCGAGTAAATCTCGAGCGGATCGATTGAACCATCTTCAACGGTCTCGTCACCAATCGTAACATGCATGGGCACGCGCACGATGCCGTAGCGCTCGCAGAGCTCCGGCGTCACATCCGACCCAGACTCAACCACGATTACGTACTTGCCCATTCTTATCACGACCCATCTCGACATTGGCTTTTCAATACATGGCACGCGCCGCCGCACTGTTGCACAACGGCCGCAAAGCGCCAAAGAGACGCCGCCCCTTGCACACAACAAAGGACAGCGTCTCCCTGGAAAACTCCGTGCTTACCTGAGATTTTACACGGTTTATTAATAGGTGTTACTTACTCCGCAAACGGTAGCTATACGCGATAAACGGTAGTTCGCTGCGGCAACTGCGACACATTCCGCCCAGCAAGTCCAATCGTGTTCCACGCACGGTTAATGCGCGAGACGGTAGAAATCCATCGACGCCGCACCCTCGGCATGCAACCCCATCGCCGAAACCGCCGGCGAATAGGTACGGCTCGTAAGTGCTGCCTCGCCGCCGTTGGCAAAAATCTCGACCATCGTAGTGTCCGAAAGCACGCGCAGGTCGCGAAGCTCGCTGAGCTCAATCGACCTCCGGTCTCGCCCATAGCCTTCATTACCCATATCGAGGGTAAGCATCCCCTCCGCATAACGCACAAAGACACCCTTGCGGATTTCGAGCTCGATCATCTTGGCGCCCTCACAGGAAACCACGACATCAAACAGGCGTCCCGGCTCCTCGACGGTCTCTTCGCCTACAGCACGAACGCAGCCGCCGCGCATCCTCTCAATCTCGTGCGCCGGCTGCTGGCAGAGCTTACCATCGCGCATGCTCAGCTCTCGCGGCACCGTCAACGCGCACTGCCACCCGCGCGCCACCGTCGGGTTTTCTGCCGTCGCATCGGGGCAACCCGACCATCCGATCATCAAACGCCGGCCTGCAGCATCCTCAAAGGACTGCGGAGCATAGAAATCAAAACCGGCATCGACTATCGGGGGCATGCCCTGCCCGACGATTTTAAAGCTCGGCGCCTCCCAATCGGCCTCGATGGGGAACCACACGCACTGATGCGGATTGCGGTAACGCCAACCATCGGCAGGCACACCCTGCGGACAGCAAACGAGAATAAGCTCGCCATCGAGCTCAAACAGATCGGGGCACTCCCACATAAAGCCAAACTTCTCGCCCAACTCAATGCGCGTCGCATAGCTCCAGTCCTCAAGATTGCGCGAGGTATAGACAAGCACGCAGCCACGGTCGTCTTTCGTACGAGCGCCCAGAACCATGTAGTAGATACCATCGTGCTCAAGGATCTTGGGGTCGCGCACGTGCGTACCGATATCGTCGGGGTAATCGACCGGTCCAACAGCTATGCACTTCTCGCCCAATTCGTCGGGATTCTCGGCAACCATATGAATCTGGTTTTGCTCACGGCCCGTCAACACGTAGTCGTAATCATCACGGTCAAAATGCTTAACGTTGCCGGTATAGAAGTAGTGAATCTTGCCATCACGTACAAAGGCAGAACCAGAATACGCTCCACTCGAATCCAAATCGGAATCGGGGAACAGCACGGGGCCGTGATTCTCGTACGTCACAAAATCCTTTGTCGTCAGATGGTTCCAAAGCACTGGACCGCCATGCGCAGCATCGAACGGATCGTATTGATGATAGATGTGATACGTATCACCAATCTGAACCAAACCATTGGGGTCGTTGAGCCAGCCAAGCTCAGGCTCCACATGGAACAAAAGCCTATCGGGGTCGGATGCGATGCGAGCCGCCGTCTCATCCTGTCCGGCACGCCACTGCTCATAGTCCGCGCGTGTCACCTTATTTTTTTGATTAAACATCGCCGTTGACTTTCTCGTCTATGGAAAAGGACGCTCGACTCGCACGAGCCGAACGCCCTTCCCCAAATGGACTTATCCGCACATTACGCTGAACGGCTCAACTAGAAGCTAACGTCGAAGCCAGCGCCAGCGCCCTCTTCATCGGTGGTCGGCACGCCCTTTGCCTTGTTGTAGGCAAAGATCAAGACGATCGGCACGATGAAGGCGATGAGATTGCCAGCCACATACCACACGAGCGTCTCGGGCGTAACGATGAGCAGGCCAAGCACGCCGGTCAGACCCTGACCGATGGCGCGCACCTCAAAGAGCTTCACGAAGGCACCGCCGCAGCCTGCACCGATGCAAGCGCAGATGAACGGGATGATCGAGTAGCGCATGTTTGCAGCAAAGATTGCGGGCTCGGAGATACCGACCAGCGTCGGGATAAAGGACGACATGCAGATGTTGCGCTCTTTGGAATGCTTCTTGTGAATGAGGTACATGCCGATGGCGCCGCCGCCCTGGGCGATGATGGAAACCGACCAGATGGCCTGGATGTAGTTGAAGCCAGTCGTGGCAACGAGGTTTGCCTCGATACCCTGGATGAACTGATGCGTACCGGTAACGACAAGCGGCTGCAGGAACGCGGCGAAGACAAAGGCACCAAAGACGCCCATCCTGTTGTACAGGATATCGATTACGCCGGCGAGGACGTCGCCGATCAGGTTGCCGAGCGGGCCGAACACGGTGAACAGGGCGACGTTAGCAAGAATCAGGGTAACGGTCGGGACAAAGACGAACGAAACGACCTCGGGGATGTACTTCTGGGCAATCTTTTCGACCTTGGCCATAAACCAGGCAGTCAGGATTGCAGGGAACACGCCACCCTGGAAAGCAACCATGGGAATGGAGAGCGGACCAAAGTTCCAGTACTCAGCACCCGTCGGGTCCATAACGAACGTGTTGCGGTTCATAAGGCTCGGGTGAACCATGACGATACCGACGAGGATGCCCAGAATCGGGTTACCGCCAAAACGCTTCACCGCGCTGTACATAACCAGGACAGGCAGGTAGTCAAACGTGGTGGCGATAATGGCAAAGAAGCTTGCGAGGTTCTTGAGGAACTCGCTGTGATCGGCAAGGCTGCCCTCCATGCCAAAGAGGCCGTTGGCAACGATCAGCGACTTAAGGCCGATGATGATAGCGGCGCCGACGAAGGCGGGAATGATGGGGATAAAGATGTCCGAGAATACCTTGAGGACCGAGAAGAACTTGCCCTTCTTGTCCGCCTCGGCTCCCTTGACCTCGGAAGCGCTGATCTCCTTAACGCCCGTCAGAGCCATAAACTCATCGTAGACCTTGTTGACGGTACCGGTACCGAAGATGATCATGAGCTGGCCGCTGTTGTACAGCACGCCCTTGACGCCATCGATGTTCTCGAGCTCGGCCTTGTTGTACTTGCTCGTATCCTTGAGCACCAGATGCAGACGCGTAAAGCAATGTGTGGCGCCCTCGATGTTCTCCAAACCGCCGACGTTATCGACGACTTGCTGAGACACTACTTTGTAGTCCATGTTCCTCTCCATTCCTTTACGAAATCATAAGACGTTTTGATGCCATTACAGAGACGCGATCGTTGCATTTGCGCACTTGAGCGCACCGTCGGTGACGGTAAGCGCCACACCCTGGCCCTGCTTGTTGCAGAAGCGAGCGTTGAGCGCAACATCATCGACAAAGATGGTCGCGATGTCGTCGTCGACGACCAGACGCACATGGTGAGTGCCCTCGCCCTTAAAGAACAACGGACGCTCGAGGCCCATGTTGTTGACCTGGAACCACGGGTACTGGGGAGCCGGCGTGAACTCGAGCTTGCCCTCGCGCAGGTTGGCGCGGAACTCATAGGCAAGACCAGTCTCGGCGTCCTCGGCGAACTTGACCGAGAAGCCGGCAGCGTTACCGCCGAGCTCAATGTCGGCATCGAGCAAGTAGGTGGAGCCGGCATCCGCGGCGAGCACCTGCTCGACCTTGCCCGACTCGCAGGAAAGCTCAAAGGTCTCGACAGCCTTGCCCTCGCCAAAGGCGCCAAGCATGCTGTCGGGGAGCTTGGTGCCGAGCGTTCCGTCGGCACGCTGAACGATCTCGAGGGGCATAAAGGTGCCACCCCACAGGTAAGAGCTGGGGTCACCGCCCTCGTCACGCGTAGGAACCCAACCAAAGAGAACGCGGCGCTCACCATCAAATGCGGTACGCGCGGCATAGTACGCGCGGCCATCGAAGGAATCGTCCGCAGGAGTGATCCAAGGACCGTTGATAGAGCGAGACATGCGGTAACGGGTCTTGTTGCCATCACTGTACTCGGAGAACACCAGATACCACCAGTCGCCCATCTTAAAGAGATCAGGCATCTCGAACATGGTGTACAGGCCCGGATTCCACCAGTCGCCCTGGAACTCCCAGGTATCCAGGTCCTTGGAGGTGAACTTGACCAGACGACCGGTCATCAGACGCTTGTCCTCGCCCACACGCGTGCCGAGGATGAGCATGTACTCTTCGTTCTCCTCATCCCAAAGCACAAAGGGATCGCGCCAGTTGCGGTCATCGTAACCCTCCTGGGGCGGAAGCAGCGTCTCGGCGATGTTCTTCTCCCACTTGACGGCGTCGTCACTCGTTGCGTGAAGAAGAACCTGCTTCATCAAGCGTGCCTTGACCTTATCGCGATTGCAACCAGTGTAGAGCGCATGGTACTTGTCGCCCACCTTAAACACCGTGCCGGCATAAACATACTGGTCGACTTCCTCGTCGCCGCCACGCTCAAGGCTCTCGCCAAAGTCTTTGTAATTGACGAAGTCCTTGGTTGTCGCGAGTGCCCAGCCAAACGGCTCTCCGAAAGGTCCGGGGTTTCGCGTGTCACGCTGATGATAGAGATAGAACGTGCCGTCCTCGCCGTACGGCATGATGTCGCCTACCCAAATTCCCTCAGGCTGGTAATACACCTTGTGCATCCGAGACTTCCTTTCTCACGAGATACTAACTCGGTACAACTGCAAGATATGTCAATCGTTTTCATATGTCAAACGTTTTCACACCAATACGTCTTTTCGCAGTTCCAGTCGTCGGCAAACGGTTGACATATGCCGGCGAACGGTCATCAGAGGTGTTTGAGGAATTCTTTTGGCACGGGATGAACTACGCGGTTTTACCCTCAATGAGTTCAACGGGGAGCTTGATATTCGATTCGGGCTTTTCGCCGTTAATAAGAGCAATGATGGATTGCGCCGCGAGCTCTCCGATGCGATCGATATCTTGGCGTACGGTTGTTAAGTCAGGCATAAACGTCATAGTGCGGCGGGCACCATCCGCGCCCACGACCTTAATATCGCCCGGAGCGCTCAAGCCGCGCTGCTTCATCACGTTAAGACAGATAGCCGCCATCGTGTCGTCTCCCGCAAAGATGCCGTCAATATCGGGGTTCTCATCGAGGATCTTCGCAACGACCGCGCTCTTTTCGTCGTCGGGCTTAACGAACTCAACCTCACGGACAAGCGCGGGCAAACCGGCCTGCTCAACAACATCGAGGTAGGCATCGGTACGCTTATTGGCAGGCATGCGCATGCGGCTATTGCTGCGCAGGCACAGGATGCGTGAACATCCGTCATCGATCAGGCGACGCGTGGCAAGTTCGCCGATGCTATAGCTGTCGCTCGCAATCTGAACAGAGGCTTCGCCAAGGTCGCAGTCGATACCAACCAGACTCAAGCCCATCTCGGCATACGCCTCGGCACCGATATTAAGCGAGTTGACGATGACGCCATCAACCATATTGCGTCGAAGCATGTCGATATAAGAGCGCTCAAGCTCGGGTCGATTGGCGCTATTGCACAGCAGCATCTTAAAACCGTTTTCGGCCAGGGTATGCTCAATGACTTGAACCACTTGGGCATGAAACGGACTGCTGACATAGGGGACGATCATACCGATAAGATTCAGGCGACCGTTGAGCATGGCACGGGCGATATCGTTGGGCGTATAGTTGATGCGCTTCATCGCGGCATGGACCTTATCGCGGGTCTCTTGGCTAATATAGCCGCGATTATTAAGCACGCGAGATACCGTAGTAGGCGAAACCCCCGCCACCGCCGCAACTTCCTTGATGCCAGGCTTAGCCGTATCCTTAGAACGAGCACTCTCGCGAGCCATAGCACCCTCCCCCATCAACATGTCATACGTTTACATACGAACAAAGCATACCCCAACAAGAGCGGGAAGACGGTAACAGTACAAGTAAGTAAACGACTCATCCAAATAATTAGGAGAGTTCCGCCTAAAGGGTGACTCCAAAGGACCCCACATGGCCGGTTTTGGGTTATTTTCCAAAACATCCCGCAGGACGCAAAGGGCTCCGCCGCGCGAAGCGCGCAGCGGAGCCCTTTGCATGTCCGAGGACGTTTTGGAAAGTAACCCAAGACGGCCCGGCGATCCTGCGGGAGTTAAACCCCTTTAGAACTTGTCGTGGAAGGTACGCGCAATGACCTCGTCCTGCTGCTCCTTGGTGAGCGTGTGGAAGTTCACGGCGTAGCCGGAAACGCGGATGGTCAGCTGCGGGTACTTCTCGGGGTGAGCCTGAGCGTCGAGCAGCGTCTCACGGTTGAAGACGTTGATGTTCAGGTGGTGGCCACCCTTCTCGGCGTAAGCGTCGAGCATGTGGACCAGGTTATCGGCCTGGGTCTCGGAAACTTCAGAAACCTTCATAATGTGTCTCCTTCGATTAATAGGCGCCGGCCGAAACCGGCACACTAATCAGTAATCGTTATTGTTAGTATAGCACTAACAATAGTTACTCGCCCAGCTGATCAAGGTCGATATCGCCAAAGAACACCTGGTCCTCCTTGCCGAGCGCACTCGGGATGATGGAGAAGGTGTTGGAGATGCCGTCCTGAGCATCGCGGAACGGGAGCTTGGAAACCGAAGACAGCGAAGCGATGGCGCCGTGGCTATCGCGCTTGTGCATGGGGTTAGCACCCGGGGCGAACGGCTGGCCAGCCTTGCGGCCGTCGGGGGTGGAGCCGGTCTTCTTGCCGTACACGACGTTGGAAGTAATGGTCAGAACCGAGGTCGTGGGCACGGAGTTGCGGTAGGTGTCGTTCATGCGGATGTACTCCATGAACTGGTGCACAACGTCGTGAGCGATCTGGTCGACGCGGTCGTCGTCGTTACCGTACTTGGGGAACTCGCCCTCGGTCTCGAAGTCGACGATGATGCCGTTCTCATCACGGACGGGGTGGACCTTGGCGTACTTGATGGCGGACAGGGAATCAGCCACGACGGAAAGGCCAGCGATGCCCGTAGCGAACCAGCGGTGCACGTGCTTGTCGTGCAGAGCCATCTGGATGCGCTCGTAGCAATACTTGTCGTGCATGTAGTGAATGATGTTCAGCGAGTTGACGTACACGCCAGCGAGCCACTTCATCATGTCGTTGTACTTGGCCACAACGTCGTCGTAATCGAGCGTATCGCCCTCGACGGCACGATACTTGGGGCCGACCTGCTTCTTGGAGACCTCGTCAACACCGCCGTTGAGTGCGTACAGCAGGCACTTGGCCAGGTTGGCGCGGGCGCCGAAGAACTGCATCTCTTTGCCGATGCGCATGGAGGACACGCAGCAGGCAATGCCGTAGTCGTCGCCGTGATAGACGCGCATGAGGTCGTCGTTCTCGTACTGGATCGAGGAGCTGGCGACAGAAGTCTTGGCGCAGAACTTCTTGAAGTTCTCGGGCAGACGGGTCGACCACAGAACGGTCATGTTGGGCTCGGGGCTGGTGCCCATGTTCTCGAGCGTGTGCAGGTAGCGGTAGCTCATCTTGGTAACGAGCGTACGGCCGTCGACACCCATGCCGCCGATGGACTCGGTGACCCACTGCGGGTCGCCGGTGAACAGGGCCTGGTACTCAGGGGTACGGGCAAACTTGACCATGCGAAGCTTCATGATGAAGTGATCCACGAACTCCTGGATCTGCTCCTCGGTGAAGGTACCGTTGGCAAGGTCGCGCTCAGCGTAGATGTCGATGAACGTAGAGGTACGGCCGATGGACATGGCAGCGCCGTTCTGCTCCTTGACGGCAGCAAGGTAGGCGAAGTACATCCACTGGATGGCCTCCTGCGTGTTGGTAGCAGGGTTGGAAATGTCGAAACCATAGGTCTCGGCCATCATCTTGAGCTCGCCGAGGGCGCGGATCTGCTCCTGCAGCTCTTCACGATCGCGGATGTTGTCGGCGGTCATGACCGTCGGGGTGGAAGCCTTCTGGGCCTCCTTGTCCTTGATCAGGTAGTCGACGCCGTACAGGGCAACACGACGGTAGTCGCCGATGATGCGGCCGCGGCCATAGCCATCGGGCAGACCGGTGATGATGTGAGCCGAGCGGCAAGCACGCATCTCGGGAGTGTAAACATCGAAGACGCCAGCGTTGTGGGTCTTACGCTCGAAGGTGTAGCGCTCGACAACGTTCTCGTCGACCTTGTAGCCGTGCTGGCTGGCAGCCTGGCAAGCGATGCGGATACCACCGTTGACGTGCAGCGCGCGCTTGAGCGGCTTGTCGGTCTGGAGGCCGACGATAGTCTCCTTCTCGCGGTGGGCGTTATCGATGTAGCCAGCGGGGTGGCTCACGATACCCGTGACGATCTTGGTGTCCATATCGAGGACACCGCCCTGTTCGCGCTCCTTAAGCAGCAGGTCGAGAACCTCGCCCCACAGCTCCTTGGTACGCTCGGTCGGACCGACGAGGAACGACTCGTCGCCCTCGTAGGGGGTGTAGTTCTTCTGGATGAAGTCTCGGACGTCAACCTCTCCCGTCCAAATGCCTTCCTTGAAGCCTTCCCATGCCTCCTGCATTGTGTAACCACGCTCCTAGTTACGTGTAATGCGGCGCTCTCTCACACCGC
Organism: Collinsella sp.; assembly: GCA_048489175.1. Taxonomy (GTDB): domain Bacteria; phylum Actinomycetota; class Coriobacteriia; order Coriobacteriales; family Coriobacteriaceae; genus Collinsella. The sequence goes on from DBFOIV010000028.1 coordinate 9,342, forward strand.
TGCTTATTGAATTCTTGAATGTTCGGCTTGCACTACCGGCTTCTTCCGTTCTTCACCACACGCTGGTGCAGAGAAAACGTTTGTCCACCTTGGAACTACAACCCAAAACCCAAGATTTCACCCGTCTGAGAAGGATAACATAGCGACCCTCTCCATCTGGGCTGTTATATGTTTCTTTTTTTATATCATAAGGGCGTTTTTTACAAACCCGCAGGAAATGCGAGCGCGAACAACTACCGTTCACCGATTTGTATGTTATTTTTCCTTGCCTTTGTACGACGTTCGCTCTAGCTGTTATGCCAGCTTTAGCAGGGTAAAGTGTCTCAGAGACCCTACAGAAACTGCAGGGCGGCCACGGGATCCCCCGTGGCCGCCCTGTGGCGTAGCTAGTTTTTAGCTTTGATTGCCGCTTGGCATTAGGCGGCTGCGGCGGCCTTGTCGGTCGTTGCCTTGCTATTGCCGTTGCCCTGGCCCTCAAAATGCTTGTAGCACCAGCTGGTGACCAGCGGGGTCAAAATAGCCGTCACGATTGCGCAGGCAGCAACCTGTGCCGTAGCCGTCGCGAGCACGGCGCCGCCGTACATGGCCCCGTTGACGCTTGCCATGGCAGCAGGCGTGGCCACATTGGCTCCGGCGCAGCTCGAAATGGCCGCACCTGCGACACCCGTACCACCCGTAAGCTTATCGACCGCGATGACGGGAATTGCAAAGACCACCGAGCAGATCACGCCGAGCAGAATACCGGGGAGACCGCCATTAATGAGCTGGCCAAAGGTCATGGTCGAGCCCATGGCAAAGAAGACGAGCACGATGATGGCGGAAAGTGCCGGTGCCATCATCTTCTTAAAGCTGGGGAACAGGTTACCCAGAATAATGCCGATGACGATCGGCAGAATGGCACCCACGAGCGACCAGCCGATCGGAGCCTGACCGGCAGCGCCGAGCACGATCATCGTGACCGGAGGGCCGACAACGAGCGTGGTGATGGCGACGGCGCCACGCTCGGCCTCGTTGCCCATGGTGCCCATCAGACCAGCGTACATAGCGTTGTTGGCGCCGGTGCAAGCCGCCAGCATCACCATGGCAGAGATGCCAAACAGGTTGTCGTTGAACACATAAAGGATGAGCAGCGACACGGCAACGACCACGATCTGCTTGACAGCGATGATGATGGCGCCGCGTGCAGCGGCGGCGGGAGCACTCTTAAACGAAATCGTCGTACCGACGATGAGCAAAAAGGCGCCAACGAGCGGGCCTGCACCCTGCTGGGTCATGCCAAGCGTAAAGCTACCGAGCGTTTTAAACAGGTCGGGGAATAGCGTGTTGAGCAGGCAGCCCAACAGAAGCGGCACCAAGATATTGGCGCCCGGGATGGAGGACATCTTAAAGAACGGCTCCTTTGCCGCCGGCACCTCCACCGCAGTCGATTCACTCATATATATCTCCTTTGGATGCATGCGAATCGTAGCCGCACGCGCCTATGTCAGAAAGAAGGCGACAACCCCGAGTCGCCAGGGTCGCCGCCAAACGATCACCGCGGGGTATTACCCGTCCAGGACGATGCCGCCGTCGCAGTCACCAATCTCGCCGTTCACGAAGCTGGCGAGGTCGGAAGCGAAGAACAGCACCATCTGCGCAGGCTCGCTGGCCTGGGCGGCGCGGCCCAGAGGAATACCGTTGATGATGCGCTGAGAGTTCTCGTCAGAGAGAATCGAGGTCATATCGGTCAACGTGAGCGACGGGCACACGGCGTTGCAGCGAACGCCAAACTTGCCGCCTTCCTTGGCGACTGCCTTGGTCAGACCGTTAACGCCTGCTTTGGAGCTCGCGTAAGCCGCGGTGCCGAGCAGGCCGCCACCGATCTTGCCCGCAACGGAACTCACGTTGACGATAGTGCCGGCATGGGCCGCCTTAAAGTGCGGGTAGACGGCGTTCATCATGGTAAAGGTACCGTTGAGGTTGATGTCGATGGTGCGGCGCCACTCGGTGTCATCGATCTCGTCGAACTTCTTGGTGCTGATGACGCCAGCGCAGTTGATCAGGATGTTGGTTTGCGGCAGGTCCGTAAAAATCTGCTCGACGGTCTCGCGCGCCTTGGGCGCATCGGCGACATCGAGCTGATAGAACTTGTTGCCCTCGCCAAGCTCGGCCACAGCGGCCTCGCCCTTAGCAGCGTTCCTTGCGATGAGCGCGACATGTCCGCCGCCCGCGACGATGCCCTTGGCGATCTCGAGGCCAATGCCCTGAGTGCCGCCCGTGACAATCGCGGTCTTGCCCGTGAAGTCAAATGCCATGACTCCATCCCCCTTTATGTAAGGTGTCTCCTTGCGGGAAGTTGGAGCATCGCACGTGGCGATTATATGAGTCCCAGTCGTCATGGTGGTGACAACCCCTCGCCTAACCGCGGGCATGATAGTTCTTTGAAACGCTTTAGCAATTGAATGATTTTAAGTCTTAATGAGCTCTTAATATTGCCTACTGTATGAGGCCCGCGTATGGGGGTATCATCTTCCACCGAAAATAGTTTCTAGTGTTAGGGGTTTTCGGTGGAAGATACCGATTTCCATGAGCTTGGGCGTCAGCTCTTTACCGAGTTTGGCAGCATGCACCAGCGCGTTTCGCGCTTTGCCGACCAGGCTCTGGGTGGCGAGATGGCCGTCATGCGCGCCCTCATGCGCGCCGGCGGCTCGCTCACGCCGAGCGAACTCGCTGATCGCGCCTGGGTCTCGAGCGCCCGCATCGCCAATATCCTGCGCGCCCTCGAGGCCAAGGGCTGGGTCGAGCGCGAGCACTCAAAGACCGACCGTCGTCGCGTACACGTCACGGTGACCGACAAAGGATTCCAGGTTATCGAAATCAAACGCCGGGAATTCGAGGACCGCACCGCGGCCTTCCTCGAGCAGCTCGGCGAAACAGATACCCAGGAGATGGTGCGCCTTCTAAGACGTGCCAACGAAATTATCGACCGCAATCAAGAAAGGAGAGATGCCAAGTGAGGATTCTCAAGCTCTTTAAAAAACATATCCTGGCACTGTTCGCAGCTATCGTACTTATCGTAATCAGCTGCAACGCCGATCTGGCGCTGCCTACCTATATGAGCGACATCGTCGACGTGGGTGTACAGCAAGGCGGCATCGCGTCGCCCGTGCCCGACACCATCCGCGCCGAATCGCTCGACGACCTCGAACTCTTCATGAGCTCCAAGGACGCCAAAGCTGTGGAGGCTGTGTTTGGCAAGGCGGACAATAACGGCATTCGAACGTACAAGGGCACCGAGGAGGAGCGCGCCGACGGCAGCAAGCTCGCCGATATCATGAGTCTGCCCGAGACCGTCGTCCTTTCGCTCAACCAGGGTATTGACGCCAACTCCATGGGTGACATGATGGGCACGTCCGGTGAGAAAGACAACAGCGGCGCCCAGGCCATACCCACGCCCGAGCAGATGGCGGCGATGACGCCCGAGCAACTCGCCGAGATGCAGCAGAAGGCCGCAGCCGCGCAGAGCATGCAAAAGCAGATCGACGCCGACGGCGGCAAGATCACCATGAAGAGCCTGCGCCTGGGCGTTGAAGGCGGCCTAATCGACCAGGGCAAGCTCGTCGAGGGCGCCAACGATATGGCAGACAAAATGGGCTCCATGTCGGGCTCCATCGTCACCCAGCGCGCCGTGACCTACGTACAAGAAGAGTACAAAGCGCAGGGCATCGACCCCGCCGACGTGCAGAACGCCTACCTGAGCCGCATGGCGACCACGATGTTTGGCCTGTGCCTGGTGTCGCTCGTCGCCACCATCCTGACCGGTGCCGTGGCTTCGCGCACCGCCTGCTCCATCGCCCGCGACCTGCGCCGCGAGACCTTCAACAAGGTTATGCACTTCTCGCCGGCCGAGGTGGGCAAGTTTAGCCAGGCCTCGCTCATCACCCGCTGCACCAACGACATTCAGCAGATCCAGATGGCCGCAACTCTGTTTATCCGCATGTGTCTGATGGCCCCCGTCATGGGCATCGTCGCCGTCATGCGCGTCCTGGCCAACCATACCGGCCTGGAGTGGACCATCGCCGTTGCCATCATCGCGGTCTCGGCCGTCGTCGGCGTGCTTATGGGCCTCACCATGCCCAAGTTCAAAAAGATGCAAAGCTTTGTTGACCGCGTGAACCTTACCGCCCGCGAGCTGCTCGACGGCCTTATGCCCATCCGCTCGTTCAACCGCGAGGAACATGAACTCGAGCGTTTTGACAAGGCATCGCTCGACCTGATGACCACGCAGCTCTACACCAACCGCGCCATGAGCTTTATGATGCCGCTCATGATGCTCGTCATGAACTGCATCACCGTGCTCATCGTCTGGTTTGGCGCGCAGGGCGTGTCCGACGGCGTGATGCAGGTCGGCAACATGATGGCGTTTATCTCCTACACCATGCAGATCGTCATGGCGTTTATGATCCTCACCATGGTTTCGGTCATCCTGCCCCGTGCCGAG
>DBFOIV010000029.1:0-4243 GCA_048489175.1 Collinsella sp.
ATCCAGCCGCCCTTGTTCCAGATAAAGGCGGCGACGGTGGGCGCCAGCAGCAGCGCAAAGCCGCAGAACCAGGAGTGGGTGGGCAGGCAGTTGTAGGTGTAGCAGAAGTTCCAGATATCGTAGGCGATGATGTAGACCCAGGTCATATCGGGCCACAGCATGTCGGTCTGATCCTCGGAGGCGTAGACGCTCCACCAACCGGTCATGCAGAAGATGTTGATGATACCGGCGATGCCGTTGAACACGTTGTTCCAGCCGGCCAGCTGCGTGGCACCTTCGGAGGTGACCCAGGTGGACTGGCCCAGGACAAAGAAGTGATAGGCGCTCTCAAAGTCGGACACGACAGCGATCATGATGTTGATGGCGACGATTACAAACGGCCATGCGCGGAACCAATGCGCCTTGCCGATTTTGCCCCACTGGTACTTAATGGCAATGAAGCCCCAGCAACCGGCCAGCGCCGCGTATACCTTGGCGTAGTGGAACCAGCTGTTCTGGTACACATGGGTGGGGTTGGTGAGCGCCCACTCGGCGCCTTGTGAGACGCCCACGGCGATGGCGACGCAGTAGATGGTCATGGCCAGCGGAGCCACGCCAAAGATGATGGCCGCGCCCAGCTTGGTGCGGCGGCCGACCTCGTTGAGCACGATCAGGCCAATAAAGACCATGGCCCAGCCGGCCCAGTGGATAAGGGTATCGCTACCCCAAACATCGAACAGCATGCTGCTCTCCTTTCACACGCCCGCGGCCCCTCTTCTGATCGCGGGCAGTTTGGCCAAATGTCGTCAGTCCTGGGGCTTGCGCTCCGGATACTTGGCGGTATAGCCCTCGATGTGGAGTGTCGAGGCGATGATTTCCTTGACTGTCTCGTCGGGCACATCGGGGTGCGTGCGGATATACATCAACAACCCCATGATGAGGGTGTAGAACGTCTCGTAGACATGGTCGATGCGTAGCTCATGATGGGCGACAAAATCCACCACGGTGGTGTCGCAGATATACTGCGCCACGCGTTGGACCACGTTGTGCAAAAAGCCGCCGTAGAGCGCGCCGCTGCTTGAAGTGAGCGTACTCGGCAGCTCGTGGCCGCTGGCGACCAGACGCTTAAAGAGCGGGGCGACGGTGTCGAGTGCTCCCTCGATATCACCGACGGTGCGGCCGGCGTTCCACTGCTCGAGCTCGGAGATAAAACCGTCGATCGCCTCGTCCATAACAGCGGTGACGGCGGCGTCCATATCGGCAAAGTAGTGGTAGAACAATGAGCGCGTACAGCCGGCTCGCTTGGTCACGGCCGAGACAGATAGATGCGACACGCCCAGCTCGGAACTCACGGTGCGCACGGCGGCGAGGATTTCGCGACGGCGCTCGTCGCCCGTCAAGCGCTTTGCTGCGCTGTCGGTCGTGGGGACGGCGTCGGCCACAGAGATGTTCACTGTGTTATCGCCCATGCGCTTGCTGCCTTTCATCCTCTTTTGCCTGACCGTTCGCCTAACAGTCTTGAATATTGTTGACGGTTCGTCAATACTATTTTTGACACAATGTCAACAATGGCGGGTGAACGGCATGGGGGCATGCCCGGCCTGCAAAAAAGAGGGGCGCTGCGGCCTCGTCGCGCTGCGGCAAGAGAAGGGACAACCATGATTCTCAACGGACCGGGAATTAGCTACACCGAGCCTGACATCGGTTCGGAGTTCGTGCCGCCGCTGCCGGAGCATCCGCGCGAGGCCATCGTCAAGCTGTGCGAGCACTGCACCAACCGTCTGCTGCATCGCGACGAGCTGCTGGGCTACGAGTACTGGTCGTTTGCCGAGGCCGCAACCGACGAGCAGGCCGAAGTGCTCTGCAAGATGAAGATGCGCCGTCCCTATACGCTGCCCGAGATGGTCAAGCTCACCGGCATGCCCGAGGCCGATATCGAAAAGATGCTCGACGATATGAGCTACACGGGCCTGCTCGAGTACAACTGGGAAAATCCCGAGCGTGCCAAGCAATGGGTGCTGCCCATGCTGGTGCCGGGTTCTGCCGAGTTCCTCAACATGCGCGTGAGCCAGCTCGAGGAGCACCCGGTCTATGCCAAGTTCTTTGAGCAGGCGTCCAAGGGACCGCTGTCCAAGGCCACGCCGATGGTGCCGCCCGGAGGCGCCGGCATCGGCATGCACGTCATTCCGGTCGAGAAGGCCATCGACGCCGCGAGCACCTCGGTGCCGATCGAGCATATCGAGCATTGGCTCGACAAATACGATGGCAAATATGCCGCCAGCACCTGCAGCTGCCGCGCGAGCCGTCGCGTGATGGGTGAGGGCTGCGCCGACGACCCGGCCGATTGGTGCATCGCCGTGGGCGATATGGCCGACTACGTGGTTGAGACCGATCGTGGCCATTACGTGACCCGCGACGAGGTTTACGACATCTTGCGCCAGGCCGAGGACAACGGCTTTGTGCACCAGATCACTAATATCGACGGCGAGAACAAGATCTTCGCCATCTGCAACTGCAACGTCAACGTGTGCTACGCCCTGCGCACCTCGCAGCTGTTCAACACGCCCAACCTGTCGCGCTCGGCCTATGTCGCTAAGGTCGAGAAGGACAAGTGCGTGGCCTGCGGTCGCTGCGTCGAGGTGTGTCCGGCCGGCGCCGCCAAGCTGGGCCAGAAGCTCTGCAGCAAAAAGGCCGGCGGACAGGTGCCCGAGTATACGCGCCAGGAGCTGCCCGATGCCACCAAGTGGGACCACACCAAGTGGTCGCCCAACTACCGCAACGACAACCGCATCGAGACGCATGAGTCCGGCACCGCTCCCTGCAAGACGGCCTGCCCCGCGCACGTTGCCGTTCAGGGCTATTTGAAGCTCGCGGCTCAGGGTCGCTATGACGAGGCGCTGGCACTCATTAAGCGCGAGAACCCGCTGCCCGCTATCTGCGGCCGTGTGTGCAACCGCCGCTGCGAGGACGCCTGCACCCGCGGCCGTGTGGACGCCGCCGTGGCCATCGACGAGGTCAAGAAGTTCATCGCCCAGCGCGATCTGGATGCCGCGACCCGCTACGTCCCGCCCGTGGTGACGCCGACGCGCGCTGGCGGCTTTGATCAGAAGATCGCCATCATCGGTGCCGGTCCGGCCGGCCTGTCCTGCGCTTTCTATCTGGCCGAGAAGGGCTACAAGCCCGTCGTCTTCGAGAAAAACGAGCGCCCGGGCGGCATGCTCACCTACGGCATTCCCAGCTTTAAGCTGCAGAAGGACGTCATTGAGGCCGAGGTCGAGATCATTCGCCTGATGGGTGCCGAGTTCCGCTATGGCGTGGAGGTCGGTCGTGATGTGACGCTCGACGAGCTGCGCGCGCAGGGCTTTAAGGCCTTTTACGTGGCCATCGGCTGCCAGGGCGGCCGCCTTGCCGGTATTCCGGGCGAGGATGCCGTGGACGTGACCGTGGCCGTCGACTTCCTTCGCGAGGTTAACAGCGGCAAGATCGATACCCTGTCCGGCCGCACCATTGTGGTGGGCGGCGGCAACGTGGCCATCGACGTTGCCCGCAACGCCTGCCGTCTGGGCTCTGGGCACGTTGAGATGTTCTGCCTGGAGAGCGAGGTCCAGATGCCCGCCAGCGAGGAAGAACGTCGCGAGGCCGTTGAGGACGGCGCTCACATCAGCTGCGGCTGGGGCCCCAAGGAGATTCACCTGGACGAGGCCGGTCGTGTGTGCGGTATCACCTTCAAGCGCTGCACGCGTGTCTTTGACGACGAGGGCCGTTTTGCGCCCGAGTACGACGAGAACGATCTGCGCCGTGTCGATGCCGACCGTGTCGTCATGTCGATTGGCCAGTCCATTGTGTGGGGCGACCTGCTGGCTGGCTCCAAGGTGGAGCTCGGCCGCGGCCAGGGTGCCCTTGCCGATCCCCAGACTTACCAGACCGCCGAACCCGACATCTTTGTGGGTGGCGACGTCTACACTGGCCCCAGCTTTGCCATCGACGCTATCGCCGCCGGTCACGAGGCCGCGGTGTCCATCCATCGCTTTGTGCAGCCGGGCTCCACGCTCACCATCGGCCGCAACCAGCGCCGCTACACCGCGCTCGACCGCAACGACGTTGTGCTCGAGAGCTACGACAACGCGAGCCGCGAGGTTGCGCATGTGGACCGCGAACGCGAGAAGGCTGCGCCGTTTAGCGAGTATGTTGAGACCTTTACCGAGGAGCAGGTGCGCGCCGAGACCGCCCGCTGCCTGGGCTGCGGCGCCTCGATCGTCGACCC
>DBFOIV010000030.1:0-6250 GCA_048489175.1 Collinsella sp.
GCAGCACCGACTTGCGCAGGCGGCCGGGCAGCGCGGCGTCGAGCTCCTCGCGGGCGTCCTCGAGCTCACCGTACTCCTCGACCAGGGGCATGAGCTCGTTCACCCGCTCGACGATGCGGCGCTGCTCGGCGAGAGGCGGAACTGGGACCAGAATGACGTTCAATGACTTCTGATTAGTCTTTGGCATTTTGACACGCGTATCACCCTTAAGCGTCTCCTCAGTGAAGAAATTGCTGAGGAGAACCGTGAGGACATATTCAGGTTGCAGCTTGGTGTTGAGCGGATACATATCCGCACTACACAGCCCATCAAAAGGGGCGATAACCGCCTTTCGAAGAGCTGGACGAATCTTCGAATAGAGAATCTGTCCTGCAGAGAACAGGTGATTGGCGCTCTTAACCTCGTCGGCCTTAACACTATGACAGAACAAGAGCTTTCCGGTGCCTTTTTGGATGTTGTCAGGCGCGATATGAGGAAAGTCCTGATATTTCAACGGGTCGACCAAACGCGCTGCAATTCCAATGACTTCACTAAATCTCGCCCAGGCCCAGCTTTCCGGAATCCCAAACGGAACCTCGTCCGCGATGCACTTGTCGCTCAGAACGCGTCCCTTAGTGTCCACGTGCTTCTCATAGGGGGAGCCATCGGAACCGATATAGATAATGCTCTCCCCGCCCTTCGGGAATTTAGCCTTACCCTCAGCAATAAGCTTATGCTTCTCTTCACGAATACGCTCAAGCAGGACGCTTGCAGGCTCATCACTCGGGTCTTGTGGAACGAGCTTTCCCTCAATCGCCATTTGCAGGATTGAGTTCTTCAGGTCTTTTGCCTTCATCTACGCCTCAATCCCAAGAATCTCGCAAATACGAGCAAGCTTCTGGTCAATCTCAGCATCGAGCTTAGCGCGCTCTTCTTTGTAGTTCCTGATCAGTTCGTCAGGCGGTAAGATCTCCTCTTCCTCGTGAGGATAGCCGCACACGTCAAAGTTAAAACCGCCGTCTCGCAACTCGTCAACCGTATAGTACTTGGCCTTGGGATTGCCGTCTTCCTCGATATCCCGACGGTTCTCCCACCATTCCTTTACAGGTGCAAAATGTTCGATCCTAATGGGCTTGGTCTTAGAGAAGTGTTTATACCCCTCGGGCATGTCCATGCGATAGAACCAAACGCCCTCAGAGGCCCCCGTATTATCGAAGAACAGAACGTTAGTAGTGATGCTCGTGTACGGAGCGAAAACACTCTGTGGAAGGCGCAAGACAGTATGCAAGTTCATGTCCTCAAGCAGGCGACGCTTGATCTCCGTCTTTGCACTATCCTGGCCAAAGAGAAAACCATCCGGAATGATAACAGCAGCGCGGCCGCCTCGCTTAAGACGATAAAGAATGAGTCCAAGGAATAGATCTGCGGTCTCGGAGCTACGGAGTGCAACAGGGAAGTTGTTTTGCACCGATGCACTCTCGGACCCGCCATAGGGCGGGTTCATAAGTACGACGTCAAACTGGCCGTCAGGCTTGTGCTTCCACTCGCGAACATCCTTCTCGAGAGAGTTATCGTGAAAGACTTCAGGATTATCGATATCGTGCAACAGCATGTTGGTCACGCACAGCAGGTAAGGGAGCTGCTTCTTCTCGATGCCGTAGACCGATCTTGCATAGAGTTCACGATCGGCTGGAGTCTGAACCTGGGAGTCGAGAATCTTGAGGGCGCTCGTCAAAAAGCCGCCCGTGCCACACGCGAAGTCAGCCACAGTCTCGCCGAGCTTGGGCGCAAGTGCCTGGGCCATAAAGTCAGTCACCGCTCGGGGCGTGTAAAACTCGCCGGCATTACCCGCGGACTGTAAGTCTTTCAGGATGGTCTCGTAAATTTCACCGAAGGCGTGGCGCTCTTTGTACTCGGTAAAATCAACCGACTCGTCAATCTCGTTGATGACTTGACGAAGTAGAATCCCATCCTTCATGTAGTTGTTGGCGTCAGTAAAAGCAGCCTTGACGACGACGTGTCGCAAAGGCGCATCAGGTGCAAGCTCAAGACTCTCAAGAGTCTTGAATAGATCATTGTTCACAAAGTCGAGAAGCTCATCGCCAGTAAGCGCCTTGCCGTCTTTCGCATCGTGCGCCCAGCTATACCAGCGCAGGCGCTCGGGGATGATGGACTGATAGGAGTCATCGTGAAACTCCCACTCCTGCTCCTTGGCATCGTAAATCTTGAGGAAGAAAAGCCAAGTCATCTGCTCAATGCGCTGCGCATCGCCATTGATGCCGGCGTCTTTGCGCATGATGTTCTGCAGGGTCTTTACGAGAGATCCCAGTGCCATTTGCTATCGTTACCTTTCTCTATGCGATGTAGAGCTCGTCCTCGAGCATCTGCGCTGCCTGAATGTACTGTTGTTTGCCGCCGAATGCGGCGACGATCTTCATTGGGCTGCCAAACCGACGGAATTCCTCGAGGTCGAGGACGTGGGTGTCGTCCAAGTCTACGAGGTTCGACGTCGCATATTTGTCGAGAAGCGCTTCAAGGACCTCACGCGCGACGCCGGCATACTCATAGAGCACGCCCTTTTTCTTGACACTATTGGCTCTCTCGCTGCGCGTAAGAGGTCTCTGGTCGTAAGCAATGTGGCAAATGAGGTCAAAGTCGCTCATTTGCTCCTGTCCAGTCTCGAGCCGCAGCTCATCCAGGAATACGCCACGCGCGCGCAGCTCATCGATAATCGCTTGTTTCTTATGTTCAGAGTTCCACGCCGCTAGGAAGTGGTCAAGAGTGTCGTATTCGCCGAGAATGTTTTTTCGCGTATAGTCCTTAAGGCTCTCAGTTACAAGAAGGCCATCGGAGGAGTAATACTGCACCATCTCCGACACTACATAGACGTCGGCCCCATGAACGTGATATTTCACATGGGAGGACGGATCGTCCGGCGGCAATACGGGTGGGTCTACGATCGGAGACGGAGGCGGAACGGGACTGCCGCCATTGCCGCCGGGACCCGGATCCGCAATGGGGTCACCCGGATTAGGCTCAAACACAACAACAGGTTCGCCATCAAACTCGGGATCTGCAAACAAACGCGATGCGTCACGAAAATCGAGGATGGTGAAATAGAGTTTGTCGTAGTCCTCACAGATACGGGTTCCGCGGCCGATAATCTGCTTGAACTCCGTCATTCCGTGCTCACCGAACTTGTTGTCGAGCACGACTACCTTACACGTCTTGCAATTAACACCAGTGGTGAGAAGCTTCGAAGTCGTAACGATGGTCGGGTATTTCTCGTCGGGGTCGATGAAGTTATCTAACTGAGCCTTACCTTCCCTGTCGTCACCCGTAATCTTCATGATGTAGGTGGGGTGATCTCTTACGATATCGGCGTTCTCGTTTACAAGGGCACGTCGCATATTTTCGGCATGCTCGATGTCAACGCAAAAGACTATGGTCTTGGAGTAACGATCCGTCTCCTTTAGAAATTGAGTTATCCGCTTGGCAACTTCCTCGTAGCGCTCTTTGATGACAATCTCGCTGTCGAAGTCTTGCTTCTCGAAAACACGTTTGGGCAGAGCTTCGCCGCGATCATCTATGGTGCCTTCCTCAGTACGGTATCCGTAAATGTCGACGTTCAGCTTAGGACGAATAACTTTATACGGGGCGAGAAAGCCATCCTCGATTCCCTGTTTAAGGGAGTAGGTGTAGACAGGTTCGCCGAAGTAGGTAATGTTTGAAACCTCTTCAGTCTCCTTTGGCGTAGCCGTCATACCGATTTGAATTGCACAATTGAAATACTCAAGTACCTTACGCCATGCGGAGTCCGCCGCGGCGCTTCCGCGATGGCACTCGTCGACGATAATCAAATCGAAGAATTCCGAGTCGAACTCGCGGAATATTTCTTCACCGTTTTCTCCAACAAGCTGTTGGTAGAGCGAGAAATAGACCTCGTAAGCAGAATCGAGCTTTCGACCTACGACCTTGGTTGTAACCCTCTTGAGAGGCTTGAAATCGCCGTCTATGGTCTGATCGACGAGAATATTGCGGTCCGCCAGATAGAGAACCTTACGAACCTCGGTAGTCTGTCGCAAGCGATGAACGATTTGAAAAGCCGTAAAAGTCTTTCCCGTTCCCGTTGCCATAACGAGCAAGATGCGATTCTTACCTCGCGCAATAGCTTCAAGCGTACGATTGATGGCGATGCACTGATAGTAGCGAGGCTGATTGCCGCCGTGCTCCTGGTAATACGGAGCGGTCACAATCTCCTGGCTATACGGATGTTCAAGCCCCTTAGCTTTTGAGTATCGTGTCCAAAGTTCCGCCGGAGTGGGAAACTCGTCCATGGCAAGAGCGCGCTCTTTCCCGGTAAGAAAATCGTGCTCAACAAAACCCTTTCCGTTTGAGCTGTACGCAAACGGAATATCGAGCAGCTGGGCATATCCCATCCCCTGTTGGAGACCGGCATCAACGGTGTGCTCCGTATCCTTAGCCTCGACGATTGCGATAGGGATGCCCGGAGCATACATCAGAAGGTAGTCAGCCTTCTTCTTGTCTTTACGGGTGACCATACTTCCGCGCACAACAATCTCGCCACTGGTAAAGAAATACTCAGTGAAGACTTGGGTATTGCGATCCCACGACTTCATAATCGCAGGATCAATGAGTTTAAGCCGTGTGTCAGACTCGTTCATACGTCTCGGAACCCCTCATTGCGCAAAGCGACAGCTATTGATGTTGAGTTGATTAATTTTATCATCACTATGCAATCTAGCAGCCGCTTTATACTAAATGAGACGAAGTAAAGTCAGCCCCGTGAGAAAGCTCCAAAGAAAGCAAAATGAGCCCCGTTGACTTGAGTCAGAGGTCATTCCCGGAGCCCCGCCTACCTCCCCTCCGCCTTCAGCTTCAGCAGCAGGTCGCCCAGCTCGGGGCACTTGTTGGAAAGGCGCATCTGGGCTCGATCGCCCATCCTCCACCGCTGGCGGATCTCCTGAGCACGCGGACTCACGCGATAGTCCCCGTCCATCACCTGCTTGAGCAACTTGGCGGTCACGCGCGCGTCGGCTAGGGCACTGTGGGCGTGACCCGTCGACTCGTCAAACTCGATGCCAAACCACGTCGCCGCGTCATTCAAAGAGACGCACTCGTGGCTGCCCACGTCCATGATCGAGGTGTAAAACGCCTGCAGATCGGCCCAGTCCGTAGGAAATGCGGCAAGGTCGATTTGCTTTGCCTGGCACTCGGTCATAAGCTGTCGACGGTCCGTCCCGCTCCAGCAAACTATCTGGGCGGAGTAGCGGCCGATCCAATCGCTGAGCCTTTTGATCACCATGTAGAGCGGGTCGGCCATCGCGGTGTCCACGGCCGATATACCTGTGAGCTCGCGGACGGGAAACGCAACGCCTTCGGTAAATTCCGTCTGCACAAACTGCGAGAACTCGCCCATAACGTTGCCGTGGTAATCGAGCTTGACGGCGCCGACCTCGATAATCTCGTTGCGCAGTCCACGACGTTGGCGCTGCTTTGGCACCGGAGCATACTCAAAGTCCAGCACAACCTGGCGCGCAAAGTTCGTCGTATCGATAGCCGAGATACACGGCGTCTTTTCAGCTGACACGGTTAGGGCCTTTCTCCGTTGCCTGCCGCCTGCTACATAGGCGGCTACATTGCCGTAAGGATAGGCGCCCGCGCGGACATGAAAGCTGGGCGCAATACCATGCGCCAGGCACACGTCATGCAGACGGCCCCAAGAGAGTTGCCCGCTCTATTCAAATGCATGAAAAAGATTTAGGCCCGGTGACTTGAATCAGCGGTCATCCCGGGCCCATCAGAGCTCGTAGAGCTCTTGGTTGCTTTGGTCTCGCTCTTCACGGCGCTTATCGAACTTTCCGAGGCACTCAAGCAGCATTCGAAGCATAACAAGTCGCTGCCATTAAGGCACTGACCTCTTGACCAAGCAACGGCGCTGCCCAGCTATCACCCTTGGGCTGTCGTCAACTTTATTCTATCCGCGAGCATCTGGTTTACCAAATGGATTTTCGGTAAAGGAAGCACGGCACGCCCGCAAAACCACTACGCCCCAAGTGCCGCCATGGGAATCACCGCCACGCCGTCGTCGCGTGTATAGGCAATGCTCCCCTTTCCAACCACGACCGCCAAAAACGCCGGCGCGGCATTCTGGGCGGCAGGATTGGAGAGCACTTTCCTCTCCAGCGCCTTGAGATTTCTCGCTCCATCGTCTGCTTTCGCATCACTCAGCTTGACCTCGATGGCTCCC
>DBFOIV010000031.1:0-4127 GCA_048489175.1 Collinsella sp.
GATATAGCGCGCTGTGGCGTGATCGACGGTCGCAGATACACCCTCAAGGTGATAAAAGCCCTCGTAGCCTTCCGTATACTCCGGGCGCTGCACGTAGGGGAGCAACGCGTTGAAGTCGCAGAACAGATTGCCTGCGTTGACCATACGGCCCTTAGCGTCGCCCGGGTGGATGGACTGGCCCTCAAAGCGGACGGTCGCCTCGGCGGCGTTAAAGCACTCCCACTCCAGCTCGCCGATGGGGCCGCCGTCGACCGTGTAGGCGTACTTGCAGCCAAAGGTAGCGATATCCAACAGCTCGGCTCCGTGGCCGATTTCCTCGTCAGGGCAGAAGCAAATGCCGAGTGCGGGATGGGGCAAAGAAGGGTCCTGAGCGATACGCGCGACAAGCGACATGATCTCGGCGACGCCTGCCTTGTCGTCTGCGCCCAGCAGCGTGGTGCCATCGCTGCAGACCAGGTCCTCACCCGCGAGGTCGTTCAGGGCGGGAAGCTTGGCGGTACTCATGGCAACGGGCTTACCGTCAACCGTGCCGCAGACCAGGTCGCCGCCTTCGTAGTGTACGATGTGCGGCTTCACGCCGGCGCCCGGTGCAACTTCGGTGGTGTCGAGATGGGCGATCAGGCCCAGGGCGGGCTTGTCCTCAGCGCCCGCACTTGCGGGGATATGCGCGCAGACATAGGCGTGCTCGGTCACGTAGGCATCTTCCGCACCAAGCTCGCGCAGCTCTTCAGCCAGCACGTTGGCAAGGTCAAACTGAACGGCGCTCGAGGGTACCTGGTCGCAGTTTGCATCCTCGGACTGCGTGTTGATCTGGACGTAGCGCAAAAAGCGCTCGAGGACATCGGGGCTCGTGGTGGTGTTTTCCATAAAGACCGCTCCAATCTTGGTCGTCGTGTGCAACAAGAACTCTAGCACGGTATGCCACGGCATACCACGACGCTTGGATGGGGTAGAATCAGCCATTGAATGCAGAAGGGACGGAAGATCATGGATACGACAAATAGCTCGCGCGAACTACATCTGACGGTGGCGAACGAAGACTACTTGGAGTGCATGGTTCGCATTGAAAGCGAAGAGGGGGAAACCAACGGCGTGCGATCGGTCGACATCGCGCAGCGCCTTGGCGTCTCCAAGGCATCGGTCAATAAAGCGGTTTCGGCGCTCAAGGCATCCGAACTTGTCGAGCAATCGCACTACGGCAAGGTAGTCCTGACCGATCGTGGCCGCGAGGTTGGTACGGCTATCTGGTACCGTCATCGCCTCATCCGCACGTTTTTGGTTCAGGAGCTCGGTGTCGAATTTGAGCGAGCCGATTCCGAGGCCTGCATGATGGAGCATGCGCTTTCCGAGGACACGATGAACCGCTGGCTCGCCTATCTCGAAAAGCAGGGAATCAGCGTCGAGGAATAGCGGGATATATTATGGATACGAGTTATTACAACCGCTTTGGTGCCGAGGAACTTACGCGCCGCTTGTCGAGCGAGACCTTGTTGGCGCAGGGTCCCATGGGCAGTGTTCTGTTGAGTGAGTACGATGCCGCCGACATTCCACCGGCGTTTTGGAATCTGGCAGAGCCGCAGACCGTTTCTCGTATCCATCGCTTGTATGTCGCCGCCGGCGCGCAGGTGCTCATTACCAACACCTTTCAGGCATCGAGCTATGCCCTCAAGCACGACCAGATTGCGCCGTCCGTGGCGGAGGTCAATCGCGGGGCTGTCGACGATGCCCGCCAGGCGCACCCTCAGCTGCTGCTGGGCTCGATGGGCCCGATCGGTATTGAGTGGTTTGCCGAGGACTCTGCCGAGTATCGTGAAATCCGAGGCATTGCGCGCGAACAGGCGCACGCCTTGCTCAATGCTGGTGTTGACGGTCTGCTGATCGAGACGGTGACGTCTATCCGTAATTTGCAGCCCATGCTTGCCGGCGCCCGAGACGCCGCCGACGGCATGCCTGTTCTGGTGAGTTTTGTCGTTGACGATAAAGGCGACCTGTTGGGCGATGGCCTCAACATCGAGGCAGCCGTTTTGTACGCCGAAAAACACGGCGCAAACTCGGTTGGTGTTAATTGCTGTTCGCTTGCGGCCGCGAACGCGGCGGTGCCCAGGATGGTTGCATCGGCGACTACTCCCGTTACGGTGCGTCCCAACGTAGGCGATCCGGTCCAGACTCAGGATGGCCCCGTATGGCACGAGAACCCCGAAGCTTTCGCGCGCGCATGCATCGAATGGAGACATGCCGGTGCCGCAATGATGGGCAGTTGCTGTGGAACCACGGCAATCACTACGGCAGCGATGGCCGAGGCGCTCGATATATAAAGGGCAAAACCGCTCCATACGGGGCAGTTTTTTTATTGCCTGCATGTCTTCGGCAGCATTTGCCCAAATGGTGAATGCTGGTGCTGGCAGGTTGCCGAGTGCATGTTGCGGGTATACCCCATGCGTACCATGATCCAAACACTGTGAGGTGTCTGCGCGTGTGCGCGATAATTCATTTTGGAACTGACGGTTGGCGCGCTCGCGTCGATGAGGACTTCACTGCCGATAACGTTGCCCGTATCGCCGATGCCGTCGGCGAGTTGTGGCAAAAGACCAATCCGGGCAAAACGGTATATATAGGGTTCGATACCCGGCCCCTGGCGCGCGAGTTCGCTGAGCTTGCGGCGGGCGTGCTAGCGGCGCACGGGCTAGACGCCGTGCTCGCTTCGCGACCTGTCCCGACCCCTGCCCTTACGTGGGCGGCGGCTTATGACGGTGAGGCGTGCGGCGCGCTCATGGTGACGGGGTCCCATCATCCGCAGGGCTATCTGTGCCTCAAGATTCGCATGGGTGACGGCTCGACCGCCAGCCAGGATGTCATCGAAGAGCTCGAAGAGACCATGGCTCCCGAGCCAATGGGGATCGAGGGGCAATATCGCACCGCGGATATCATTCCTGACTATATGCAGGCGGTGGCATCGTTTGTCGATGCCGAAGCCATCCGCGCCGCGCACCTGCGCGTGGTTGTCGATCCCATGGGCGGCGCAGCCCAGGGCTATCTAGCCGACTTGCTGCGCGAGCTTGGCGTTGAGGTGCACGAGATTCACGCCGGGCAGGCGTCTGACCAAGAAGATATCTGCCCCGACCCCGTTGAACCGTGGGTGGACGCTTGCGAGCGCATGGTTATCGAGGACGGAGCTTGCGCTGGCCTGGTGACCGACGGCGACGCCGACCGTATCGGCGCGGTTGACGAGCGCGGCAGATATATACATCCGCATCAGATCATGGCGCTCGTTTTGGGCGACTTGGTTCAATTTCGTAATTTGGAGGGGCGCGTCGTCGTCAATCTTTCATGCTCGACGCTCGTGCGTCGCATTGCCGAGGCGCTTGGCTGCCGCGTGACCGTCAAGCCAGTCGGTTTCAAATATATAGCGGCAGAGATGAAGAAGGGCGGCGTCCTCATGGGCGGCGAAGAAGCCGGTGGTATCGGCATCGCCGCGCATATGCCCGAGCGCGATGGAATCCTCGCCTGTCTGATTCTGTGTGAGCTTATGGCAAAGACGGACGCGCCTTTGGGCGTTCTGGTCGACCAACTCGAGGACAGTTTTGGTAAGACGAGTTACGGTCGACGCGACTTGCGCCTTGAGGCCGAAGATGCCGAAACGTTACGAACCCTGCTGCCGGGCGTAAACCCCAAGTCGATTTGTGGCAAGGTGCCGCAAAACGTTAGTCATATGGACGGCTTGCGTCTGTCATTCGAGGATGACACGTGGCTGCTGGTCCGTCCTAGCGGGACCGAACCAGTGGTGCGCGTCTACGCCGAGGGGTTCTCGGTGGAAGAACGTGATGAGTTGCTCGATGCTGGCTGTGCTTTAGCTAGGGGGACGTATCCGCTTTAACCATGAGACTGCCTTATATAAAGAGATGCTCGGCGAGCGGTAGGTAACGGCTGGCAAACGTTAGTCGGATTCCAAGATGTGTAGGAAATGTGTACGCCCAGATTCCCGCCCCCGGGGCCCCTCCGGTCTGGCAATATATCTCCTTGCCGCGCGGCCCGGTCGGACCGGATCAGCCGCGGGGCGTGCACCTTGAGAACCGGATACTGCGAGGATGGACACACCAGATGTGTCGCATCCGGGCAGACATCGAACC